>JAQCDT010000024.1 GCA_027620575.1 Verrucomicrobiota bacterium | reverse complement strand
GGAATTTTTAGAACCACTTATTTTGATTTCTCCTTCTAGAGGTCCATTGCCTTCAACTCGGAAAACATCCATAGTGACTCAGTTCAGAAAATTAACGGTTTTTATTTTTTGAATACGGGCGTCTATTCTTTCCTTTTGAATAACGTCTATTTCTTGGGCGACCTTTACTTTGCTTGGTCTTTTTTCCAAAGAGTGAAGCGAAAAAATTAGCAATACCTCCAAAGAGTCCAGATTGCTTTTTTGATGGCTTCCCTCGAGAGCGTTTATCAGCAAAGCGTGCTTGTCGTACTTGCTTCTTTTCTGTAATTTTTTCTTCAAGTTCTTGAATCACGCGCAAAGTATCTTGATTGAGTGGCGCTTTATTTTTCTTAGGCTCTGGGGCACGCGTTTCTTTGGAAGCTTCTACTGGGGCCTCTTTTTCAGCTTGAGGTTGTTCCTGTGTGGTTTCTGCTTCTACGCTGCTTGGGTCAATTTCTCCAATGTTTAAGTCTTGTGTGGGAGCTGAGTCATTTTTAAATCCACCGCTTCTTCTGCGAGAGCGTGGTTTGCTGTCGTTTCTTGGGGAATATGCTTCCGCTTCGTCTTTTGACGGGTTTGGTTCTTCGAATTCTGGCATCTGATTTTCCGTTTAGTTATATTATTGAATTGTATTATGATTCTTTCTGAAATCCGAATGGTTCTTAATTCATAATACTCTTGATTTTCGGATTAACTTTAATGGGTATATTGGAACAATTTTAGGTGCAAGTTTTTAATTGTTTTGTCACTAATTTAAAGAAATCAACTTGCCGTTCATTTCTAAGCCGTTACATCTTTGAAGCATGGATAAATTAGATACTATATTTGAAATGCAAGACACTCTCAATCAGCGTATAGGCGTCGTCACTGAAAACCTAAGCGAAGAGGAAAAAACCAAATGGGTTTTAAATTATACACGAGCTATGCAACAAGAGATAGCTGAATTAATTGATTCTGTTCCGTGGAAGTGGTGGGCTAAGTATCAAGAGTTTGATGAGCAAAATGCAAAAGTTGAAATTATCGATTTATTCCATTTTTTGATTTCGCTCGCACAAGTGATGGGCATGACACCAGACGATGTCTATAATGCTTATGTGAAAAAAAATCAGGTAAATCATAATCGCCAAGAAAGTGGCTATAAAGATAAAGACGAATCGGATTCTCGTCACATTTAATCCTATTTTTTTTGAATGCGTCTATGAATGAAGATCCTTTGATAATTTTAATTTACTGTGCGATCGCTCTCTATATCGCAAATTTATATCGGGCGGATATTAAAGCTTTTGTAGCTGGCCGTCCGAATGTTAAAGCCTTGCCAGGGGCACAGCCAACGAATGGGTTGCTGATATTTGCTTCGATTTTAGGGGCTTTAGTGCTTTTGGGTAATGCGGTTATTGGAGAGTATGCTTTGGGTATCGTGGACGCTCAGAGTGAAATGGTATGGTTTTTTGTTTTTGCTTCAATTTCGGCGGGTGTGATTGAAGAGGTCGTATTTCGCGGATATTTAGTGGTACAAAATCGAGGTCGTAATGCGCTAGTTTTAAGTTGTTTGGGCTTTTCGCTGATTTTTGCTCTAGTTCATGGGCATTTGTGGTCAATGGAAGATGGATTCGCTTGGAATTTCACCGTGCAAGGTGTATTCAATACTTGGATTTTATTTTTTAATTCCGTCTGCTTTTACGCCTTACGTTTTGGCCCATGGAATGCGAACCAATCGATCGTACCTTCGATTATTGCTCATATGGTACTCAACTTAGGGGTATTTGGCGTCAAGCTTGCACAGGGCTATATTGTATTTTAGGCAATAATTCCGTCTCTTTTTAAGAGTGCGTCTGTCTGTGGCTTGCGTCCCATAAAATCGTGAAAAAGTTGGTAGGGGTCCTCGGAATTTCCTTTTGCCAAAATGGTGTTTCTAAAGGCTAATCCGGTTGTTGGATTGAGAAGCCCTTCTTTTTGGAATCGAGTGAATGCGTCGGCATCCAAAACTTCAGCCCATTTATAGGAATAATAACCAGCGGCATAACCTGTTGAGCTACTGAATAAGTGGCCGAAGTTGCAAATGATGGGTCGGGTTGGGGTGCTGAAATTAAAGTGATAGTCTTTGAGTCGATTTTTCAAATAATCATCTACAGCTTGGCTAGAATCTTGAACCCAATCTCGGTGTAAATCTAAATCAAGTTTGGCTAAACTTAATTGTCGCATTGTGCCCATGGCCTTGAAGTGATTTTTGCAGGCTTGCATTTTTTCATACAGGTCTTGCGGGATGGGTTCATCGGTTTGGTAATGCCTTGCAAATAGGTCTAGGCTTTCTCGTTCCCAACACCAATTCTCCATTATTTGCGAGGGTAGTTCGACGAAATCCCAGGCGACATTCACTCCATTTAACGAAGGAACTTCTACCATCCCACACAAGTGATGAAGCAAATGTCCAAACTCATGGAAGATGGTTTCCACTTCGTGGTGGGTTAAGAGTGAAGGAGTCTCTTTTAAGGGTGGTGTTAAGTTACCGCAGATAAGTCCGAGATGGGGTGTATGGGTTTCAGCCCTTGAGCCAGTTCGCAAGTAGTTCATCCATGCACCGCTACGTTTACTTTCCCTTGGGTGCCAATCAGCATAAAAACTTCCCAATAAGTGCTTGGTTTGAGTGTCGTATAAATTATAGAGTTTTACGTCTGGATGCCAAACTTCTGGGAGTTGTTTTGGATTACGTTCTTTGTCTTTTTGCGAGGTTTCTGGATCAATATAGATGGCTTCAACAGGCTCAATTGATAAATGGAAAAGCTTTTCGCAGATGGAAAATAGTCCATCGATGACTTTATTTATTGGGAAATAGGGACGAAGCGCTTCGTCATCAAATTGGTAATGTTCTTTTTGATGTTGCTCTGACCAGTACCCAATATCCCAAGGTTCAAGTGCTTCTTCCGCTTGACCGGTTTTTGACGCTTTATAGTCCTTAAGTAGAGCACACTCAGAATCAAAGGCAGATTTAATTTGCGTATGCATTGACTCGATAAAAGCCGAAGCAGAGTGTCCATTTTTGACCATTCTGCGATTAGTGGTATATTCTGCAAAGGTGTCTTTCCCGATAATTTGTGCGTAGGTGTGGCGAAGTTTAAGGATTTGTGTGACTAAGTCTTGATTGTTGTAAGGGTCTTCTCGTCCTATGGATTGGTATGCTTGCCATACGGTTTTTCTAAGCGTGGAATTTTTGGCATAGCTCATGACGGGAATATAACTCGTGGCCTCTAATGTGAATCGCCAGGCATTTTTGTGACCTTTTGATTGTGCACTTTCTTTTGCTGCTTGAAGTGCAGATTCGGGGAGTCCTTCTAATTGAGAAGCATCAGTGATTATGTGCTCCCAAGCATTGGTAGCATCGAGGCAATTTTCAGAATATTTTTGGGTTAATTCAGCCAGTTCTTTTTGAATCTTTCGAACTTGATCCTTTTTTGTATCCGGTAAATCGGCTCCTTCTTCTTTAAAGTCTGCTAACGTTTCTTCGATATGTCTTTGCTGAGTGGGCGATAGTTGTGCAACACTTTCGCTTTGTCCGTATCTTTTTAATACTTTCCAGAGATTAGGATTTAAAGGGATATCGGTATAAAATTGAGTGACGGTAGGAAGCATAGCATTGTATGCCTTTCTCAAATCTTTTGAATTATTAACACTGTCTAGATGATTTACGAAGCCCCAAGCAGTATTGAGAGGTTCGAGGGCTTTTTCAAAGGCGGCAAAAGTGTTTGTATACTCTAAAACGGTTTCCGCTTCCAATAAGTTTGAAATAGCTTCGATTCCTCCTAGGGCTAATGTTAGAGCATGGTTTATATCTGCTTCAATTTTTGAAGGAAGCATGTCCGACCAATCAAGCAATAGTTTTGTTTGAAGAAAAGAATGAGACATTGTGTTCGTTAGATCAAGAAAGGTGAATGGATATGAAAATAGGGGCTATTTTCAGCGGAGCCATTGGTTCCAATATTTTTTATATAGTTCGATATTTTCCCAATTCACTAAAATGGGCTTAGGTATATACACTGGGCTGGATGGATTTTGTTTTTTAAATAGCTTTCGAATAAGGCTTTCGGATGCTTCATAGCCCCATTCATGATATGGATGGAGAACCATAGCTTTTAAGTAATCAAGGTCATAGAAAAGATTAGTTGTTGCGGAAGATTGTAGGGTCACTAAGGGAAGAGTGTTGGGTTTCCATGGCAAATCGGACATACCTCGTAGTGCCCAATCATCAAGAAATATCCATCCTTTAATATAATGATCAACGTCATTATCTTTAGCCTGCTGAATACTTTTAATAGCACTTTTATAATTAGGCTCTGTTTGAATGACTGTTTCGATGCGTTTATAGCCAAGTATGGATTTAACGCCTTGCATCCGATCTTTGAAAATAGCCGAAGGTTCATTCGATGTTAAGATGGCTACCCTGCCTTGAGTTGGCAATTGTTTCAATATGGCTTTTGCGAGCAGTTTACCTGCTTCTATTTCATTGGGTTGAACAGTCAGTAATGGGGTGATGGAGTCCACGGACTGCTCTAGTAACACGATTTCTTTTTTATGAAATTCTGTTAATTTAAGAACCGAATTTAGGTTTTCGTTCGCTGAAGGACTTAATATAATGCCATCTACATTTTTAAGAAAAGATTGGATGATTGCTTTGGACTGTGATTCTTTTTGGCCTTGCATAGGGCTCAACTCAAGCACCTCAATTTCAATAGAATATTCCTTACCGAGTGCCTTAGCGGCATCTTTTATCCCTGAAAATACGGCTTTATATTTCGAGCTTTCTTTATCTTTTCCAATAAAAACAATTTTGTACGAACCTAGGAGTTCGTTGTTTTGTGCTTGTAGTGTTAAAGAGCAATTTAGAAGAAGGAAAAGGCTAATTATATATATAAAAGCTTTATTCATTTTGAATGCATTAGGATACTATTTATAGGGTATAGTTCAGCTCTTTATCCTGATGATGAATTGAAAGTGTGTTTGATTTGCCATCACTTTGCTTAGCCTCAGTTCGACCTACGACCTTAGCTTCAATGCCGAAAGATTCGCTCGTTTGAATGATCGCGTCGGCTACTTCAGGCAAACAATAGATTTCTAATCGATGTCCCATATTATAAACACGGTACATTTCTTCATCGGTGGTTTGGCTTGCTTTTTGTATGGCTTTAAAAATAGGCGGTATCGGCAAAAGAGAATCTTTTATGAAATGAACCTCAGTACCAAAGCGTAAGCATTTGGTTTGCCCGCCTCCCGAACAATGCACCATGCCTTTGATGCTAGATCGGTATTCAGATAAGAGTTTCTTGATGACGGGTGCGTACGTGCGCGTTGGGCTGAGCAGGGCTTCGCCTACGGTTAGATTGGAGTCAGGAAGCGCGTCTTCCATTTTATAGGGACCACAGTAAAGGTATTGGCTGTCCGTTTGACGGTCGGTTGTTTCAGGATATTTTTCAAAATAATATTTTGCGAGTAAGTCATGTCTTGCACTGGTCAATCCATTGCTACCAATACCTGAATTATAAAAGTTTTCGTAACTTGCCTGACCATAAGACGCTAAGCCAACAATGGAAAGGCCGGGAGTTATGTTCGCATTGTCAATGACTTGGTCTCGATCAATAACGGCAACAGCACACGAATCTACAGTAACGGTAGGGGTCAGGTCGCCGACATCGGCTGTTTCACCGCCTCCGCTCTGAATGTCGATGTCATTATCACGAAGGGATTGTAGAAAAGATTCGGTGCCGGAAATGAGTTCAGCTAATACGGGGCCAGGAATATTGCGAGCATTGCGGTTAATGGTACTGGAGATTAGGATATGGTCGGTAACTCCAATGCAGATAAGGTCATCAATATTCATGACCATGCTATCCTGAGCGGTCTTTCTAAAAGCGGAAGGGTCGCCTGTTTCTTTGTAATGTAGATAGGCCAGGGTGCTTTTAGTGCCTGAACCATCTGAATGAATAACACAGCATTTATCTGGATTATCCGTTAAAAAATCGGGATTTATTTTGCAAAAAGCTCCGGGGAAAAGTCCTTTGCTCATTTTATCAACAACGGCATGCACTTCGTCTTTTGTCGAGGAGACACCCCTTAAGGTATAGCGATCTTGGTTCATAATTTATACTATAGGAATATCGGTTGCTTGGATTTTGTCGATAGCATGCATGATTTTTTTTGATGCTTCGAGATAACGTTCAGGATGTTCTTTTCCGGGGTCTAAAGCTTCATAAGAAAGAGGTTCACCGTACACAATGTGTATCGGTTTATTGAGGGTAGGAAATTTTTCATTGCGTCCAAAGGCTTCAAAGGCCCCAAAGATTCGAGTTGGAACAACAGTTGCTTTTGATTTTATCGCAATCATTCCAGTGCCTGCTTGAGGGTCTTGTAAAGAGCCGTCAAGAGAGCGAGTTCCTTCAGGGAAGATGGCAGTTGCTTCGCCTTTTTTGAGTGCCTTAAAAATGGCTTTAATGGAAGTTACGTCAGCGGTCCCTCTTGCAATAGGAATAGTTCCGATGGCCTGTAAGCATTCTCCGAAGAATCCTTTAAATAAAGTATCTCTTGCTAAGTAGTGAATGGGTCGAGGGCTTTTGATGCCTATTACGGGAGGGTCATAAAAGCTTGAGTGATTGGAAGCGAATATAATGGGGCCTGTTTTGGGAATGTTGTGTAACCCTGATGCAGTGTGATCGTGAAATGTAGTGAAGTAAGCATTTAAGGTACGCCTTACAATTTCGTAGGGATCAGGGATGGTTTTTAAAAGCTCACTTAGACTCATCTTTTTGTGATAATTCTTTTAAGATTATAGAGACGACTTCGTCAAGAGAGAGCCGTGAAGTGTTGATGCTTAATGCATCCTTTGGGCAGGTGAGTGGGGAGAGTTTCCGAGTTGCATCAATGGTATCTCTTTCATTGATAACATCTGTATGGCCTTCTTTTTCTCTGCGAGCGATTCGTGTACTCTCATCAGCTTCAAGAAATATTTTTAAAGTGGCATCAGGGAAAACAACACTACCAATGTCTCTTCCTTCAACGATCATACCTTTGAAATGATTCCTTCGGGCAAAATTCACTAATGAACGTTGATAGCGAAGCAGAAAGTCTCTGACTGGTTTGAGAGAAGCAAATTGAGACACCTGAGTGTTTACAGTATAGGAACGCAAGTCATCGGATTCGACTTCCCTTTGATCAATTTCAAAAAGAACCGAATTCTTTTTCAGTATAGTGTCGACCTTGAATCCATTTAATGCAGCTAAGAGTTCGGGACTTTCTATTGGATGGATCGATTTTTCATTTAAGTGATAACAAATGATGCGATAGTGTGAGCCGGTATCTACATGTAAGTAATTAAGCGCTTCTGCAACAGCATGAGCGGTGGACGATTTACCAGTCGCTGCGGCACCATCTAGAGAAATGATATTTAAAGTCTGCTCAAAATTAGCGGTCATGTCTTAGGCTTTCTAGTGTATGAAAAAAATCAGGGAAGGTTTTTCCGCAACATTCAGGATCTTTTATACTTAACCAGGCTTGTCCATCTTCTAATAAATCATAAGTACCAAGTATCCCAAAACTCATGGCAAAGCGATGATCTTCGTAGGTTTCAATTTCTAAAGTATTTCCTGTTGCTCGAGCGGCTTTTGCTTTTTCGACCAGGGCATTTTTATCACTGATTATTTTCAATGAATCTTCGGTCTCAATCACAGTTTGTCCGAGTTTTTTAAGTTCTGTAGCCATTGCGGAAACTCGATCCGTTTCCTGAAGACGGGTGTGCTTAATTCCTGTGATAGTGGTTTCTTTATTTAGGAGCGGTGCAATTGCAGCATAGGTTAAAAAAGTATCGGAGAATAGATTAAAATTAAAATCGGCAAGATCTTTATGAATCGAACTTTCAATTGGGCGTTGAATATTCCACTGATTTTTTTCAGGAGTTATTTGCAAGGTATGAAATTTGAGAAGCTCGGCGAATGCGGCATCTCCTTGTATGGGCTTGGCTGGAATGTTTTTGATAGAAAGCGATCCTCCATGCAATACAGTGAGTGCAAAAAAATAACTGGCAGCGGATAAATCGGGCTCAATAAGGAATTGGGAATCTTGAGGCCTTAGGTATGAATTATTCTCTATAAAGAAAGCACCTTCCTCAGTCATGGCAGATTTCGAAATACCGAAGTGTGATTTAATTTGCTCAGTAACTTGGACGTAGGCAGTTCGTACATTTGGGCAATCGAGTTGGATAGCTTGCTTACAAGCAGGCAGTGTTAATAGTAAAGCGGAAAGAATTTGGCTGCTAGCGGAGGCATCTACTTGAGCGTATCCTTTTTGGGGCGTGTGCGTTTTCATTTGAAAAGGAAAATGAAACGGTTTTTCCAAAAAAGTGAATGTTGCAGAGCCTAGTTCGGTCAATGCATCAATCAGTCCTTTCATTGGCCTGTCTCGCATTTGAGGATCTCCGTCTAGCCTATATTCTCCTTCTTTTTGCAGGGCGAGAAAGGCAGTGATAAATCGTGCAGCAGTGCCGGCATTTCCAACATCAATGGATGCAGATTTATTAGGAATGGCACCGGCTTGCCCTTTGATTTGAATAATAGAATTTTCTGTGTCGGCCAAGATTTCGAATCCAAGTTGGCGAAGCGCCTCGATCATAATTAGGGTATCACGACTGAATAAAGCGCCATTAAGTGTTATTGGGCCATCGCAAAGTGCGGCAATAATTAATGCGCGATTTGTAATGCTTTTTGAGCCTGGCAATGATAATATTCCAGATAGAGGACGTTTAAATGGTAATATGGCTAAAGGTACACTCACAGTTTAATTCAATGGATAATAGATTGAACGCTATTTAGATTTTTCAATGGTTTTTCTTACCAATTGTCCTTCATTTAAAATCGCCTGCAAACTATCAAGGTCTTCTGAGGCTAAGCTATTTTTGAGCGCTTTGAGTGTTTGTTCAAATTGGTCGATAGAGTTAAGAATGGGTTTGGAATTTTGAGCGAGTATAGACTGCCATAACTTTGGGTTGCCTCCAGCGACTCGGGTGGTGTCTTTGAGCCCTCCGCCGGCATACTTAAATTGTTCATCGGGTATTTCAGATAATGAAGCAGCAAGTACCGAAGCAACGATATGAGGCAAATGACTAATCCCTGCAATGAGTGAGTCATGTTCTTCAGAGGACATCTGCACGGGATTCATTTCAAGTTCAGACCAAAATTGGGTGACTTTTTCTAAGGCGAGTGGATCGCTATGTTCAGTCGGGGTGATAATACAAGTGGCCTGTTTTAATAAATCTGCATTTGCATACTCCATCCCGCTTTTTTCTGAGCCAGCCATTGGATGAGAGCCAATGAAATGAAACTGATTATCATTTGGAATAGTCTCAGCTTGCGAGCAAATACTTCCCTTTACGCTGCCTACATCAGTCACGATAGTGCCTGGCGATAAGTGTGGAGCGATGGTTTCCAGAATCGGAATGATCGTATCCACGGGGGTGCATAATACGATAAAGTCACTATGCTTAACGGCACTTTCTAAAGATTCATGCACATAATCACACCATTTATTTTTTAGGCAACTGTTGCGTTTCTCTTCATTGCGTCCCCATAAATGGATTTCTTTAGCCAATTTCTTCTCATAAACCGACATCGCGATTGAAGCTCCGAGTAATCCTGGCCCAATTATGCTTAATGAATTATACATAAGTGAGACATCTAAACAGTCTTTTTAAGAAGCGCAATAAGTGATTTTTTTCTAATTTCTTTTACTTGATTGAAATAGACATATCTTTATTTTCACACTTTTGTTATTATATCTATCTTTCGTATGTCTGTTGAAAAAATCATTTCCTTAATTTTAATACCCGTAGCTTTGATAGGGTTTTTTGCTTTTTTGATGGTTTCAGGGCCTAAGAAAATTGATTACAGTTCCGAAGAGGCATTCAGTGATACTTTAGAAGTTTCCGAAGAAATTGAAGCTATGCGATTAAAGAGCTTTGAATCGGAGGGGCAATTTGAGGAACTTATTTCTTTAAGAAAGATGTCTAAAGAGGATGCCTTATTGTTATTAGAGGCTATTGAATTTCAAGAGGCGTATGTAAAAGGGTTACCTTATTATAGTGAATCCGCAAAGCAGCGCTTAAGCTATCTTAAGCAACGATACGACCAAGTGCTTTCTGAAGAAATTTATCAGTTGAGTTTGGAAAAAGAAATGGTGAGTCAAAATCTTTATGATGAAGCGAATTATTTAGCTGCAATTGAGGCAATGGAAGAGGCAATTACTTTACAGAGAAAAATTAATGAATCTTACACATTGAGCTCTTTATATGATATCAATCGTATGGCTAAGTTAGATCGACGATTAACTTATTTAAATGCCTACCCTTTTTATCAGCAAATTCTAGATGATGAAGCACAGGTTGAAGCGTTAAAGAATGAAGAAAAATGGATAGAAGCAGCTAACTTACTGACTGATATTATCGAAAAGCAACAGTATTTAAACTCTGAATATCGTAGCTCTGACTTAGCGGATGGTCTAAAGCTGAATTCCTTGAAGCTTAAACAATTGAAATTCCAAAGCACTCCTTTGCATAATCAAATAAATGATTTGGAAAATAAAGCAGATGCTTTAGTTGAAACAGGAGATCAGTCTGAGGCCGCAGCTTTTTATGAGGAGGCTATGGAACTACAAGATGAGTTGAATACATCATTCCCGGATAGCCCTTATAGCTCAATTGATAGGGTGAATGATTTAAGAAGAAAGAATCAATCAGCTGCAAGCTATTCCTTGGGCGAGCGCATCAATGCTTTAAATTTTCAGATTGATAATGATTTAAGGCGAAGAAAGTTATTATCAGCTAAGGACAAGATTTCAAGGATTGCAGACGCACTTCAAAGAATGGATGAAGAGTTTCCTTTAAGTTCTTACAATGATGATGGATTAAAACTGAAGGTTAAAGTTCTTAATCTCATACGAAATGATATCGAACTCGTACAAGATCGTATTTATGAAAATTTGATTTCTGTTCCAAACGAACCAGGGGTAAGAATGTTGAAAACTGAAGTATCTCAGGCTCTGTACTCTACAATTGCTGGATATAATCCGAGTCGTTTTGTAGGGGAATTAATGCCAGTTGAATCAGTCAATTGGAATGAGGCGAATGATTTCTGTTTACGCTTATCTTGGATTATGGGCTTGCGTGTGCGCTTGCCTAAGGAACATGAATTTCGATCAGCGATTGGGCCACTTCGTTACATAAAACTTGAAAAATTTGTAGTTTCTAATGCTGAGGAAGGAAAATTAACAAATTTGGCGAGTAAAGAACCACTAGGGGAAGGGTTCTATGATTTATTGGGTAATGTCAGTGAGTGGCTCTTTAGTGATGGTGTTTTTGAGAATGAACGGGTTAAACATATTGGCGGCCATTTTAATGATCGTTTGAATACAATTTATTCAGTGCCTGTTAGGATGGTAAATCGAAATGAGCGAAGTCGTCTAATCGGCTTTCGCTTTGTTGTTGAGTAAACTTTAATTTTTTCATTGATTAATGATATGCAAATTATGGCAAACAAACACGGCTTCACCATAATCGAATTTTTTTTATCGGTGGTTGCTTTGTTTTTATTGTTGATTATCACCTATCCAATTTTGCAAGAGTCTAGTGAACGAAGCGAAAGAAGTAAGATCAAAGAAAACTTAAATAAAATTCGTGACTGTTCGGAACAGTATTTTGAAGAGCATACGGTAAATTCAGTCAGTCTTTTTAATTTTGTGGGCCCAAGAAAAGAAATTTCCGAATTAAAAATTATTGCTGATGAGGAATACCCAGAAACA
>JAQCDT010000023.1 GCA_027620575.1 Verrucomicrobiota bacterium | reverse complement strand
TTTTTAGCGTCATAACCTTCTTTATTTCGCAGAATTTTGGCAAATGCCTTTGCAATTTCTAGCAGTCCAAACTTTTTAAGGATTTCTTTGTTTAAATCTAATTTTTGTTCCTCATACAAAGGATCAAACCAACCATTTATAAATAGACGACCATCTATAAGTGATTCTACATACTTATCGGAAATTTCTAGGAAAGATGGATTAAGGTGTTTTGAATAACCAGTTGCTAATTTCTGGCAAAGTTCGCGGAATCTCTTAATCGCACGATCACTCCTTAGCGGGGACCAATTACCAACCAAGTTTGAGTGAAGGTCAATTATACCATCTGCGAACCTTATTAATCCAAATTCAAAACTATGATCATGTGCCTCAACACCTTGAACTTCGCGAAGGAGATCAGATACAGCAGTTTTTCCGGAGTGGCCGAAGCCGGATACATCAATGATTTTCAATTAGATTTTATATAATTGTAAAAATCGCTTGCTAAGCCAGTTAAGAAAGTACTGCAATTACTAGCAACATGGGGAGTCATATAAAATCCATCAGGATGAAATGCTTTCAACATCCCATTGTATGGTTCGTCCCAAAACACATCAAACGCGGCACAAAGTCTTTCGTTTTTAATTTCCTTGTATAGTGCTCTTTCGCTAACAATTGGTCCCCTAGCAGTGTTTACAAGGGTAGCACCATCTTTCATCCAACTAAGTTTTTCCTCATCAACAAAAGACACGGTATGCTCATTTAGAGGGATATGAAGAGATATAACATCTGACTGCTTAAATAGTTTTTCAAGTTCATGCTCAGAGTTTTGAAGAGGATCGTAGGTACTAACGGAAACCAAGGGATTTAACTTATCTGCGACCTGCTTTCCAATATTTCCTTGGCCAAGTATAAGTACCTTGTAATCTCCAAGAAAAGGCCTCTGTTTTTTCTCCCATTTTTCAATAGAGCCCAAATCTCTGTAGAGTGCTTGAATAATTAGATGTACCGCGAAGTTTGCTGTCTCTTCAAAAATATATCGTTTAGTTTGGTCAGATGGAAGAATAACCTCGATGCTCCGTTTCTCCGCTTCCTCGAAAGGTATATTATCAACGCCAACTCCACATTTAAAAATGGCTTTTAAATTGGGCATTGATGAAAGATCAAGTGGTTTGCCACCGATAACCGCAATCTCTGCTTCAGCAGCATCAACGGTATCGAGCAATTCAGGAACCAGATGGTCAAGCGTAGCAGTATTTTTCCAAAAATTCATCAATTCTAATTATTATTTGAATAGTAAAAATTAAGAATTTCATTAACTATTTCTGTAAATCCTTCATCCGGAATTACTTCTTTCATGAACATTTCCCCCCATCCACTGGTTAAAATCAGGTTAAGTTTGCTACCCACATTTTTTTTATCTTTCGATAATAAGTTAAGGTATTCTTTGGTATCAATTTTAGGGAAAACTGTATTTCTCCAAACCTGAGAAAGAAGTTCTCGACTCTCCATGGCAATATTTTCTTCAAGTAATCCAAGATAAACCGATACTTTATTTGCCATGTCCATACCATAGGAAACTGCGATACCATGAGGTATCTGATAATTAGTAATACCTTCCAACGCATGCCCAAATGTGTGTCCGTAGTTAAAAACTTTCCTAGGTCCTTCATCAAACTCGTCACGCTCGATCATCTCTTTTTTGATTTCAAGACTACGCTCAGTAAGCTTTTTAATTGCATTCTTATCTTCACAACAGTGATGAAAAGTATCTCTAAAATTTTTAAAATCGCTCCTTCCGCCAATCATAAAAAAATGAAGCATCTCACCTAAGCCAGATCTAATTTCATCATCGCTTAGAGTGTCAAGAAAAGCAGCATCAATGTATATATTGGAAGGAGGATAAAAACCGCCAAGTAGATTTTTGTAATTATCAAAATTTACAGAAGTTTTACTCCCTATACAACTATCGCCTTGTGCCAATAAGGTCGTTGGTACGAAAATCCACTCTACCCCCCTAAAGAGAATCGAAGCAACAAAAGCAACCGCGTCTTGAACTATTCCTCCACCAACAGCAATAAGTTTATGATTTCTCTTGAAACCAAGTTCCATCAAATCAAGAATCAATTTTCTTGCGGCATCAAAACTCTTAGTTTTTTCTCCCGATGGGAGACAGATAATAGTATTAGATTTTTCAAAATATGAAAATTGCTTTCGATAAAGCTGCAAAACATTTTCATCAATTAAAAAAATATCTCCTGTTTTTGCTTCAGATTTTAAACTACTTAAAAAACAATCAGTAAAATGAACATGATAGTTTCCTTTATAAGATTTAATGTTCATAGAATATAGGTTTATTAGATTGTAGTAAATCCACCATCAACGATGATATTTTGGCCTGTTAAATAGGTATTTTGTTCGCTCGCAAGGAAAGTAACAATTGATGCAATCTCATCTACCTCAGCAAACCTGCCCAAAGGAATATCTTTTGTCAGTGAATTAATTTGCTCAACACTGAGCGAACTTTTAGTCAAGTCAGTCATCGTGAAACCTGGCGAAACCGCATTAACGAGAATATTACAAGGAGCTAGTTCAACAGCTAGAGCACGAGTCATCCCAACAATACCTGTTTTCATAGTGGAATAAAGAGATCGATGCTTTTTGGTAACACATCCCCAAATTGAAGAAATGTTTATAATTTTACCACCACCACGAGATTTCATTCCATTTAGCAAAGCCCGAGAGATGAGGTATGGAGATTCTAGGTTGATTTTTTGGATTCTAAAATAATCTATGGATGATACATCTTCCAAAGGTTTAATTATATTGATGCCGGCATTGTTAATACAGATGTCAAATCCTTCCAACTCTGATAAGCAGTTACAATAATGTTCTAAAGATTCATTGCATGAAAAGTCAGCTTCAATCCATTGATTGATATAACCATGGTCCAACTCAGGTTTTTTTGTTGCTGTACCGACTACATAGGCACCTTCAGCAGAAAATCGTTTTGCAATTCCTTCACCTATGCCACGACTAGCACCTGTAATTAATACTCTCTTCACTAAGAACTTTTTTTACGATTCAAGCAAATTGCGATGAATCTTTAGAACAACCTTTTTTGAATATTGATTATGCATATCAGCAACTTGAGGGCAGTGTGCATCTTCCGGATAAAAAATAGCATAAGTGCCCCATTCCATTGGGAGGACGACCTCTTTCCTCACTTCAGGAGTCTTGTAAAACTGAACATCTCCAGAGGCGGTATAATGACCATCCAGTTCTAAGTTAAGATAATTAGTCGAATGAATAAATTCCCCACCGGACAGACAAAATTGGATGTCAATAAACTCACGATGACTTTCAAATCTACACTCTTCAAATGATTTTGTAGAATAGGAATCGATACCAAGTTTAAATTTGCCATCATGTCGTTCTTCAGTGCAGCAAGGTGTCTCAGGAGATAGATTAGCCAACCAATCAAATGCCTCTCTCCAAGTCTCATTACGGCATAGCATCCTGAGCTGTTTAGAATCGGATAAGGTACCATAAATCATTGTGAATTAATTGAAGGTACCGCAGATAGATCGTGAGCTAATTTCCACTCTTTATCTGCACAATAAATTTCATAGACGAGTTGCATAGTTTGAAATGCATCAAGAGACGATCCATCGACCACTTTTCTGCCCGTTATTATAGCATCGGCAAAATCATCGATTTCGTCTCTCCAAGAAGGATCTTCATTATACTTTGTAGTTTTTTCAAGGGGTTCCCCAGCATCATTTTCAGATGCATATGCAATTGTTAAAGTTTCGGCACCATAGCTTTTGGAACCAGATAGTATACCATCCAAAATAATTTGTCCTTTAGAAAGTGTAATCTCCAACTGAAAGCGATGTCGCCATTGGGTTGCAGATGAGTGCAACATCGCTACCACATCGTTTCTCGTTTTCATAATTGCGTAAGCATTGTCCTCAACATCATGATTCCAAAATTTATTCGATATGAAACTGTGTACTTCGGAAAACTCTCCAGCAAATAGGCGCATCATATCAACCATATGAATTCCTTGATCTAAAAGAATTCCACCACCACATAGTTCTCTTTTTGTTCTCCAGCTAGAATCGAAACTAATAATCTTCGATTTTCCGTACACACCCCGAAGGTCTACCACCTTGCCAAGTTCTCCAGATTGAACGATGGACAGTGCATCTCTAATCGAATGGTGGTAACGATGATTAAACCCATATTTTAGGCATAGACCACTTTTGTTTTTTTCTGCTTCGATAACTCGAGCAATATCATCCAGGGTACGACCAGGCGGCTTTTCACAAAAAACATGTAAGTTTCCGTGGAGCCCGGCTATTGTTACTTCTGCTGCTAGAAAATTAGGCAAGCACACAAATAAAATATCTAAGGACTCCTTAATTAGATCAGTGTAATTAGTGAAAAACTTTACTCCGTTATCGAAGGTGCCCTTACTTGAAAAATTTACATCACATACTGCAACCACTTCAAGTGCAGGATGCTGCTCAATATATTTGTGCCTTCTTTTGCCAACTACACCATAGCCAGCGATACCGACCTTAAATTTCTTGCTCAAATCAAGAATAGTAGACTTTCAAAAGTGGATCTGTTTGCATTGCCAAGTTGGCTGAATCAAGATCCTCTGGAGTATCCACCCCAAACTTATCAAATTTAACTGCAACCGTTCTAACTTCAATCCCATGCTCAACAGCTCTCATCATATCACATGATTCAATAGCTTCGAGAGGCGTGGGATTCAAAGTCAAGAAACGGTCAAGGAATGCAGTTCGAAATGCTATTATCCCCAGCTGCCTAAAAAATTGAACAGGAAGATTTCCTGATTTTTTTCGTGATGGTATAGCCTCTCTGGAGAAATAAAGTGCACGATCTTGCTTATCAAAAACTACTTTTACAAGATTTGGGTTATCTGCAAATTCGAACGGAATTTGAGCAATTAAGTTAGAGCATTCTAAAGAATTATCTACCAACAAAGGTTTAATCAATGCATCTATATGCTGAGGATCCAGAAATGGTTCATCTCCCTGAATATTAACAACGATATCCGCTTCGAAGTTCTTAACAGCCTCAGCAACTCGATCAGTACACCGCTCATGGCGATCAGATGTCATTACGACTTGTCCCCCGTGTCTCTTTACTTCTTCATAAATTTCCTGATCACAAGTGGCCACGATTACTTGTTCCAAAAATTCAGAAAGTTCAGCCCTTCTGCGAACATGCTCAATCATCGTTAGGCCACAAATCTTAGCCAAAGGTTTCCCTGGCAATCGAGAAGAAGCCATGCGAGCAGGAATTACTGCTACAATTTTAGGATTCATGATTGGATCGGCTTTCTGGCAACTAATCTCATATGCGAACTGAGCTTGTGTTTAGTGATCCAAGACTGAAGATCCTGCTTGCACTCGGTTGAGGCATGATCAGCAATTGAGCCCCAAAATCGATCGGGAGAAAACTGATCTCTTTTGATATTTCCTTCAATGATATCCCAATCCAAAACACCGGGTGTTTCGGCCTCGAGAACTTCAAATCCAACTTTTTTAAGAAGAAAAGACAGAGAATCTGGACTACAAAAATTTAAATGATGAGGGGGAAATACAGATTTCGACTTCTCCCACATAAGCTGAATATCAAAACCCCTGCCATTAAGTGTGGTTAATAGCAGAGATCCTCCTGGCTTGAGTAACTTAAAAGCTGCAATGAGCATGGTTGCTGGGGTGTGTAGATGCTCAAATAATTCAAAAGAACATAAAAAATCGAAGCTTGAATCATACCCTTCAATTTTCTCGATAATAGATTCAAGCACCTCAAAATTCTTAGCCCTGCAGATTGCCGCCATCTCAGGACTTGGTTCTATCGCAAATGGCTGAACATTTTTTCTGAGTTTGGATAATTCTTCCAAAAAAAGACCGTAACCTGCACCGATATCACCAACGATAATTTGATCTTCTGTTGTAATTAAATTGTTGAAATGTTCTGCACGAGGATGAAAGATTTTTTCTCTTCTTGCCTCTGCAACAGGTTTAAAGAACTCTTCTGCCCAAAACCGACTCGAAGGTGAATTAACATAAAAATCTTCCAGATACTCTAATTTTGGACGAGGATTGACGAAGAGTGTACCACAGTCCGGACATAGATCGTAATTAAATCCAAATTTCTCAAACTCAAAAACGGATTGATCACAAGAGCATGCCGGACAATTAATTTCTTCGCAACGATCAGGATCGCTAAAATATGCCAAAGCGTCCTCCCTGACCATGTCTAGATACTGGTCATGAATTGATGCATTTCTGATCTCAGATTCTTTCATTTTATTTTAAAAAGAGAGAATAAAGTCCTTAATCCACAAGATCATCATTTTCCATGAATGCATAGCAAAGAATGTGAGCAATTGTCATTTGGGCATCCTCTACATGACCATAGTGTTTTGAATCAATGATCAAGCTTTCATCTGCAATCTCAGTAATCTTACCACACTGACCACCAGCCAATGCCAAAGTTTTGATTCCGTTGTCTTTAGCCCATGAAATAGCCTTTACTACATTAGGTGAATTACCACTTACGCTCAAAATGATAAGTAAATCTCCAGGTCTCGCGAAATTGGATATCTGTTTTTGAAAAACATCCGCGTAGGAGTAGTCATTACCCAATGCGGTCATCCATGCAACGTTATCGTTTAATGACATGCAGCGAAATCTTTTGCCAACTGCATCAGACGAGCCTTTGCCTAAATCAGTTACAAAATGCGATGCATTTGCAGCACTACCACCATTTCCGATAACAAAAATTTGTGAATCATTGTTTAAACAATTCTTAAATTTATTGATTATCGCTTCAACTTGATCAGTAGGTATTGAATCAAGTACGCGTTTATACTCATTAATATAATTAGAAATCCATTGTTTCATATAAATATTATAAAATTCTGTTGGTGAGCACTTTTTTAATTTCTTGTATTCCATTCCTGCATGAGTCCCCCAAGAATAGCATATCTGTAGAATAAGCGATCAAATCGTAACCATCTTCAATAGCATCTAAAACTGGTTGTGGATCTATCGAAATTTTATGAACCCCTTTCTTAATGTGAGGAAATTGTGATGCAACTTCATTAATTTCCTTAAGAGTATCAATCATAGTGGGGTGGTCTAATTGTCCGGGAATTCCCAAAGAAGAGGACAAATCATAAGGTCCTACAATAAAGCCGAAAACACCTTCGACAGAGAAAATCTCCGTGAGATTTTTAACTCCCTCGATATTTTCAATTTGAACGATTACTTTTCCATTTTCCTTCAGCCATTGCCGGTACTCTTCAAATTTTGCACCATATCCATGAGCTCTGGCTAACCCTACCCCTCTCTTGCCTTGAAGAGGATAAAATACAGATTCTACAGCTTTTATAGCATCTTCTTTAGTATTTACCATTGGTACAATAACTCCGTGAGCACCTGCATCCATAATCCTAGCAATCTGCACAGGGTTGTTCGAAGACATTCTTACAAAAGGAACTACACCGCAAAGCTCAATGATTCGCACTAGATCTTCAGCTTCTTTTATGCTTATGACGCTATGCTCAAGATCGACTGCAAGCCAATCGAATCCGGCTTTAGCTAAAATTTCCGCATGAGCCGGCTGGCTAAATTGTATCCATGAACCAAGTAACATTTTGTAAGAAAGCGATATTAAAACAAAGGATAGTTATCCTTAGGCACTTCAATTTTGTTCTTCTGTTTATTTCCTTTTTTGAGAAAAGAAATTATTTTAACAAGAGCAGAAAGTAAAAATTTCATGAATGTATTTTATCCTTAATAAGATTAGCTGCTAGTTTATATCCATTGTCAGTTAAGTGCACTCTATCAACAAAAAGCCAATCAGAAGATCTAAATTCTTCGCAATTCAAGTTGATAAAAGTGACACCCAAATTTGTGCAAATTCTTTCAATATCTTCAAAATACCTATCTTTCCATAGACCAAGATATTCTGAGAGAACTTTCCAGTCATTATTCAGTGAATCAAGAAATTCAAAAAGACGAGATTCTTCATTGCTTAATTTCTTATCTATCCAAGTAGCTAGAGGTTGAAGTACAAATGTAATTTGACTCCCATGACCATCAGCGATCGCTTTAGCACAAAACAAATCACGCTGAAAGCACTTAAGAATATTGTTGTAATCGCTTGAAATATCTTTGTTAGTCCTAGTTAAAATCATATTTCTATGAGAACGGAATTTAGTGTAAATTTCATCCATTAGGTTTAAAAATGACCGACGAACCCCAATTTTCTTATTTTGTGTGGTAGAAAGAGCGTTCCGAAAAGAACTTTCCCCAAAAAATGAATTATAAATGTCTGATGTTTTTTCTGATAGATAGGCAAGAGTAAGGTTATTAACTCCCGAAAAAATTATTATTTTATTTGGCTTAGCATGTAAATGGAGGCTGAGGAGTATGAGTTCTTGAGTTGAATTATAGGCTCTTCCACCAAAATTTAACCAATTCTCAGATCTAAGTTTACTCAAAAGACTTGGCATTGATGCAGCATCAGATGTAGCCCCAACCCCAAAAACAGAACTAGATCCGAGCATGATACTAAAAGAATTATTTGGATCTGAAAAAATTTTCGAGTGGTCAATAACATTGCCATTCATGTCAATAGAATTACGGAAACCATGCTCATTTGTTGAAACTGAGCGAAAGTTTTTATTTGGATTATCAAAACGCATCAAATGCGGTCGAAATGATTCGCCAATTAAATCATAATCTCTGATTTGGGGCGTTATTTCGTATCTTAAATTCATTTAGACTTTTTAATTATCCAATAAGTCTTTTCATCTTTTGTTATGCCGAATGAATTCACAGTAGAAAAAAATCTTTTTACCCAAGCAGTGGGCCAGAAAATTAAAAAATAAAAAATTGCCCAAGCTATCCTAATCAAGAGTGAACTCCTTTCTCCAATCATCATCAACATCTTCCATATTCATTTCTTTCTTATCCAGTATAAAATTTCCCATAACTAAAAAATCCATTTCAGTACGCATAAAACAAGTGTATGCATCTTCAATCGAACATACTGGCGGCTCTCCTCGAACATTAAATGATGTGTTAATTAAAATTGGAACACCAGTAAGGTTTTCGAACTCAGATATTAACTTAAAAAAAGGCGGATTTCTTTTTTCGTCAACGCTTTGAACTCTAGCTGAATAATCAACATGCGTAACTGCAGGAATGCTGGATCTAGGAACCTTGAGTTTTTCGATACCAAATAGATCTTTGCCGGAAGCTACGTCAATATGATGTTTTTTAAGAACATCTCCAACCAAAAGCATGTAGGGACTTTCAGAATCAAAACCAAACCATTCAGCCTGCTTGTGAGCAAGAACGGCCGGAGCGAACGGTCTGAAACTTTCTCGGTATTTTATTTTTAAATTCATTACCTCTTGCATTCGGCAAGATCTGGGATCTCCCAAAATTGAACGATTACCCAAGGCTCGTGGCCCAAATTCCATCCTGCCTTGAAACCATCCAACTACATTTTCTGCCGCAATTATTTCTGCTACCTTCGAAAATAATTTAGAATCATCTAGATGTATGTGTTTTATCGACCTTACTCGTAAAAATTCAGAAATCTCTCTTGCAGAAAACTTGGGACCAAGAAATGATCCTTTCATAGAATCATTTTTTTCTGCAGAACGCTTTCGTTGATTATTTTTAAAGTATGCTCCAAAGGCAGCCCCCAAAGCTCCTCCAGCATCACCAGAGGCAGGTTGAATCCAAATGTTCTTAAATATTTTAGATTTTAGTAATTTACCATTAGAAACACAATTAAGAGCAACACCACCAGCAAGACATAAGTTTTGGCTTTTTGTAACTTCAAATGCATGACCAGCCATTCGCTGAACGACCTCCTCAACTACAACCTGAACTGATCGTGCCAAATCCATTTCCCTTTGGGTTAATTCAGCTTCAGGTTGCCTCCTAGAACCACCGAATAAAGTAGCAAATTTATCGTTTGTCATTTCAGTGCAATAAGGAAAAGAGAAGTATTCCATGTTCAGCCTTAAAGATCCATCTTCTTTAATATCGATTAATTCATCAAAGATTTTTTTTGCATACTTAGCTTCACCGTAAGGAGCCAAACCCATAACCTTATATTCACCAGAGTTAACTCTGAAACCTGTAAACGCGGTAAATGCTGAATAAAGGAGTCCCAAAGAATGGGGAAAATGAAGCTCCTTTAAAATATTTAATTCATTTCCGATGCCATGTGAAACGGTTGTTGTTGCCCATTCTCCAACCCCATCGATTGTTAAAATAGCGGAATCATCAAAAGGGGAAGGATAATAAGCAGACATCGCATGAGATTGATGATGCTCATTGAAATGAATGGATGCATTTGGGAAAAGATTGCGGATTTCATTTCTAACATCACCTTTTCCGCCAACCCATTTAGAGATCGCATTGGAAAAAGCATCAAAACCCAAGGGAACATAGTGTTCAAATGTTTTAGTCAATCGATCCAACTTTAGTTTAGGGATTTCATAGTACCCAACCAAATCAATGTCAGAGAAATTTATGCCTGCTTCCTTACAACAATACATTGAAGCCCTAAGAGGAAATGACGCATCGTGCTTTACTCTGGTAAAACGCTCTTCTTGTGCAGCAGCAACGATTTCAGAATTTTTCAGAATACAAGCCGCACTATCATGATAGTAAGCAGATAATCCTATTGTATATGTCATGTATTAGATCTAGATACTTTTTTTAAAAGAAGTGATGATATACAAAATTTTATCCTTACATAAATAAATAAAGTAAATTAATAAATAAATAAAGAGAAAAGTAAATGAATAATAGTTAGTAAAATAATTCATATAAAGAAAAATACCAGCTAATAGTAAAGTGATTAACTTTAAGTAACCAAAGTCAAAAATCTGAAACTTGAAATGTTTTGACGAAAAATAATAAATTGCAATGGAAGTGATTAACTTGAACAAAATAAAGGTAATGATTATTCCGAAAATACCATATTTAATAATAGCATAATAAGATGCAAAGAAATTTGCACAACCAACTGCCAAATAAATGAAAGCAAAAATTATTGGCTTTCTGGCAAAAGTAATTCCAGCAGAATAAATATTTTGCAAACTACCCAATGCAAGTGCCATCATCAATAATGGGACATAATTTAACGAGTCATAGAATTTTGAGTGAAAACCCAAAAGCGTAAGAATAGGTTCAAGAATAACATGAACTGTAAAAATAAAAACTAGGCTAAATGCAAAATAAAGATAAGCTACACGACTAAAGATGAGTTTGGCATTACTATATGTTCGGATTTTAATCATTAATGGACTCCAAACCAAAGCAAATGGCATAGCCACAATTACATTGTAAATCATCGCAATTCTAAATCCCATAGAAAAAATACCGAGTTCATCCTTATGAAGAAATTCATTTATTAAAAACTTATCGCCCCACTCTCCAACCATAATCGTAATACCTGCTAAAATTGAAGGCAAACCAAAATGCAGTAAGGTCTTAATTTCAGATTTATTTATATTAAATAAGTTTATGTCTTTAATATGTATAAATATCAGCAGAATTAATGTTAAGGATTGGCTGAATAAAGCGGAATATATTGGCGAATTAATACTCTTACTTGAATACTCGAAAAGATATAAGGTTAAGGCGATATTTATCACTAGTGAAAAAAAACTTACAAGTGTATATTTTAGCGCTTTCTCCTTAACTCTTAAGTAATTCAAAAAACCCGTATTAACAAAGCCAACGCCAGATGTTATTACAGAAATAGTTAAAATCCCAACATAACTTTCATCCTTTAAAATCGATACAGAAAGGAATTCTGCAGCAAGAATACATATGAGTACTTGTAAAAATAAACCAATTAAAAGTATAAACAATGAAGTGTTGAAAACTTTAATTCGATCTTCTTCCGAATCGTAATCATAATATGACCGAATGAATGCAGAGTTGATTCCAAGATAAAAAACGGTGCTGAATATAGTAGAGATAAGTAAAATAAGGGTGTAAATTCCAAATTCGGATTTCTCAAAGTACTCAGAGTAAAGAGGTAAGAGAATAAATCCCCCAAGAGGTTGAAGCGCGGTTGAAACTCCATAGATAAGACTGTTTTTACCAATAGATTTTATTATATTGTTTACTTCTAATTCAGAATTCAAAACTTTATATTTACTCTCTGCCTATTTTGGTGATTGCCTCAATAACCTGACTTTGGTCTTGGGCACTCAGGTATGGACTCATGGGTAAACTTAAACATCGGTTCGCCACTTTTTCAGCAACAGGGAAATCTCCTACTTGATAAGCAATATTCTTGAATACAGGCTGAAGGTGAAGGGGAACAGAGTAATAGGAAACTGAAGGAATATCATTGTCTTTGAGGGAATTTTGAAT
>JAQCDT010000022.1 GCA_027620575.1 Verrucomicrobiota bacterium | reverse complement strand
TTATTAAAAGGAGGTTTAATTTCTATATGCGTCCTAATCAACTTATTTTAGCATCAGCGTCTCCAAGGAGGAAAGCTCTATTGAGTGACATGGGTTTAACTTTCACCGTGCGTGTTGCCGATGTGGAAGAGGATGATCGCCCGCATTTGAAGCCAAATGATTTGGTGCTAAATAATGCAATTTTAAAAGCGGCATCAGTTGCAAAAGAGGAGCCAGATGCCTTGGTGCTTGGATCGGATACAACAGTTTCTCTCAATGGGCGTATATTTTCTAAGCCAAAAGATTTGAACGAGGCGAAGCAGATGTTGGAAGCGTTGTCCGGTCAATGGCATGAGGTGTATTCGGCAATTTCACTTCACTGGCCTAATGGAAATTTTAAAGAATCTTTATATGAAGTCAGTCAAGTGAAGTTTAGAGCATTAACCTCATCGATGATCCAAGAATATCACAGTCGAGTGAATCCCTTGGACAAAGCAGGGGCTTATGGTATACAGGAAGCTTCTGATTTAATCATCGATTCAATTAAAGGTTCGTTTAATACGATCATGGGCTTGCCCACTGAATTACTTGCTGATCAATTTAAGAAGCATGGCTTTGATTTTATTGCTGATTAAAATTAATTCATCTACAGAATACAGATTATTGTGATTTCCAATATTCAGTCCAAATTTTATCCATTAGCTGAGCATACTGATTTGATGAGTAGACGCCAATGGTGGGCATTGTTGGGGGTCGTGTGCTTGCATATATTGGTGCTTATGCTCTTTCGTTATTATCTGAAATCCGAAATGCTGAAACTAAGCTTAGAGGATGCAGTATTGCCAATGGAAGTTGAAATCGTGCCTAAGTATTATGCTGAAGCGAATCCAGAGGTAGCGGAAAATCAGCCTGATAAAAGCCAATTTTATTCATTTCAAGATCAACAGGCAGCCGATACTTCTTTAAAAGAAAACAATAGTCCCGTACCGATGGTTAATGGGAGTGAAGCATCCTCTTCAAAGATTGTTTCAGCTGAAGTCATGACAGAAGAAGCACAACTTTCTCCGGGTCTTTATCAAATGGCACTGAATGAGAAACCATCAATTAATTCTGAAGCCAGCCAAGCCCAGCCGATACCGCTTACCTATTCCGATGCTACCTCAATGAGCCAAATTAACCCTTTTGAAAAAGCGGAGAGTCAAGAGGGTGTGGATGTGACTACCTTCAAGAATCCGGAAGAAACGATGCCTGAAACAATAGGGCAAAAGGTGATTATTCCAATAACGAAAGATGCTTTAAACATTCACCCGCAAAGCAGCGCACAGGATACGAGTATCATGAAAAAGAATCGTCCTGCTCCGATGGCTAGACCGAAATTATCTTCAGAAATCACAAGTGGACCGACTATGCAATCTACTGCGAGTGCTAATAAATTTGGTGTGATTGCTTTAGATGCGAGCTTTAGTGAATTTGGTGAATATGAGCAGCAATTTTATTCTGCCTTGCAGGTGGGTTGGTATAATGAAATCGCTTTTTATAAACCACTTGATTCGGGGACACAGGTCAGTGTATCGTTTATTTTGAAATCAGATGGTTCAATTAATTCGGTGACTGTTTTATCCAGCACTGCTGGTTTGATAGCGACTTCAATATGCGAAAGTGCTATTACTAAGCGCTCACCATTTCGCCCATGGACTCAGGATATGATTCAGGTCTTTGGTGATCAGAAAGAATTAAAGGTGCGTTTTTATTATCGATAATAATGAATGTTTCAATGTTACCAGTCCATCAATCTGTTGCGATTTTAAATCATAATAACCACGGGATTGTTGCATTAGAAAAACCGGAGGGCGTGTTGTCGCATCCAAATTCTAACCATGAGAAAAAGCCAGCGATATTGAATGCACAGTATGATTTTGAGGAGGAGTATTATTATTGGAAAGACGAACAAGGAAATGAACAGAAAGCGTGGCTATTAAATCGATTGGATTCACCGACTTCTGGAGTGATTTTACTTGGATTGAATCAAGCAATTAAGGACGCGGTGCGCCTTGCTTTTGAAAAGCATACAATCAAAAAAACATATCATGCTATTGTAAAAGGATGCCCCAGAGTGGCTGTCGGGCAGTGGAATCAAAAGCTAAAACAGTCGAATTATACGTCAAAGTATAAGGCAGTAACAAAGCAGGCCAAAACCTTATATAAAGTCGTCGCTACATCCTCAAAAAATCCCAAAATGAGTTGTTTAAGCTTGGAGCCAGTGACGGGTAGGACGCATCAATTAAGAATCCACTGTAGCGATAACCGATTGCCTATCATTGGTGATCAAACTTACGGCGACTTTAAATTGAATCGACAGATCAAAGATAGCTTTGGAATCAATCGCTTATGTTTGCACTCGGAAAGTACGACCATCGCTTATCAGTACAATGGAAGACAGCATGAATTTAAGGCGAAATCTAAACTGCCAGAGATCTTTAAACAATTAATGCAGTAATCATACGAGATTCAAAAATTTTCATTGAAATTCGTTGCTTCTCTCGATCGCTGACTTTTATTTAACAGTGTGTCTGTAAAGCGTTATATTTTACTCGATGGTTATAATATTATTTATGCATGCGATGCTTTGAAGCATCTCATGCCCAATAATAAATCCCGAGCTAGAGAGTCATTGGCTGAAATGGTTCAGTCAATTCACTCTGTTGAAGATGTTCATATTATAATTGTATTTGATAGTAGTAATAAGGCTATTGAAATTGAGTATCCTTTTCGTGACAAAACATTTGAATTTGTTTTTGCCCCTCACTCACTCACTGCTGATGGTGTCATTGAACGAATCTTAGTGAGGATAAAAAATAAAGAACAAGTCAGTGTTGTGAGTAACGATAATTTAGTCAGAGAAGCAACACGTTCAAACGGAGCCGCCGCTCTACGACCACAGGATTTATTTGATTGGATCCAATCGTCAAATAGACGGCTTAGTGAGATTCGAAATATAAATTCTAGCACAAAGGATAAACCTTTAGAGAATCGAATAAATATTGACCTCGATTCGTAATATTTGCTAAATTAAAAAACGTGAATGGTTTGCGCGTCTTTGAGATGCAAGGATTGTATGGTAGCTATTCAGTACCTGAATCCGTGCTTCAAAATATTTGGTTTAATGGGGACTTTAATCATAAAGGATTACGGACTCAATCGGGCAAATACGTATCAATTTTAAATCCAGGTCGTTGGAACGAAAATGCTGGGCCTGATTTTTTAGAAGCCGTTCTAAAAATAGATGGAAAAATTATCGTTGGTTCTGTTGAAATTCACTTTGAGCCAATGGATTGGTTTTATCATCAACATCACAAAAATCCTTTTTTCGATTCGGTCATTTTACATGTAGTGCTCACGTTGGGTAATTGTGCAAAATGGAGGAGTTTGAATAGACGCTATTTTTTCAATTCAATAAGGGATATCGAGACGCTTTCATTATTACCTTACTTGAATACTGATTTAGAAAGCTATGCGATTGAGAATGCACTGCTTACTTTTGAAAGAAAAAATCTTTTTGATTTTAAATACTTAAGAGAAAATTTAACTGAAACAGAAAGAATCACATTTTTTTATACTCAGGCAAAAACACGGTTTCAGCGAAAAGTAAAGTTCGCAAAAAAAACGCCTCGAGCACAGCCCTTGGGAAGAAGCCTGTCATGTGATGCTTTTGGAAGTATTAGGCTATAGTCGTAACCGTTTAGCTATGTCAAATATAGGGCTTCAGCATCCATTAGCTGATTGGAATCAATCCGCTGAAACTTTATATAATCAGTATCATGCAAATTGGAAGCTTTCTTGTTTACGGCCAGCCAATCAACCGCTGACACGATTGAAGCAATACACTTCCTTGTTGGAAAAAGAGCCCGCTTGGCCGAAACGGATCCTTGAACAGGTCACTCTTTTCAAAGATGAGGCATGCATGGATACAATTTCTAATCATAAGCGCAGTCAAGGGATGCAAAAAATGAAAACGGTATTTCAATCAGATATTTTTCATAACTTTGTCGGGGAGACTCGTTTTCACACAATTATGATTGATGCAATATTACCTCTAATTGAGGCTGAAAAATTAATGGATACAGAAGCAATTTGGTTGGATTGGTGGTTGGGGGACAAGCCAAATACTAGTGCAATATATTTGAATCAGTTGCTTTCAGCGGAGAGTAGAAGTCCAAATCGTAATGCTTGGATTCAGGGCTTATACGGCTTATTGGTGAATCAATTTTCTCGAATTATTGAAATACCGAACGAGCATTCTCAAAGAGACGCATCCATGGACCCTTTTCACCACTAAAGTGATTGTAGCCATAGCTCATTTGAACCGAACGGAAACAACGTTCAGGATGAGGCATCATAATTGTTACACGTCCATCGGGTGTAGTGAAACAAGTATTTCCTTGCTCAGATCCATTTGGATTAATCGGGTAAATTTCGCTTGGTTGAGCTTTTGAGTCAATATAACGCATGCCCACTAAATTATCTTTTAGACATGCATCTAGATTTCCTGTTTTCGAGAAGTCGGTTCGTCCTTCACCATGAGCCACCGGTATGGGTAATAAACTGTCTTCCATACCTTGTAAAAAGACACTAGGAGATTTTAAAACTGAAATATTAGATAGGCGTGCTTCAAATTGTTCAGATTTATTGCGAACAAAGTAAGGCCAAGGATTCGCACCCGGAATAATAGATTTCAATTGAGAAAGCATTTGGCAACCATTGCATACTCCAAGAGCAATGGTATTTAAATCAGCAAAGAAACGCTCAAATTGCTCTTTGATCGAAGTATTATACAGTATGCATTTCGCCCACCCACTTCCGGCACCAAGAACATCTCCATAAGAAAACCCTCCACAAGCGACCAAGGCTTGGAAATCATTCAGCTGAAAACGACCTTCTAGTAAATCAGTCATGTGTACATCCACAGATTCAAAACCAGCTTTATGAAAGGCATAGGCCATTTCATTTTGCCCATTGATTCCTTGCTCTCGGAAAACGGCTATTTTGGGTTGAGTCCCCGTTGAGATTGTTGGGATTTGATCTGGATCAAATGACGGTTGAATGATGATACCCTTATCGGTTTCATCTGAAAGTAAATCGTAGGCTTCTTGGGCACACTCTGAATTATCTCTTAAACCTTGCATTGTGTAGCTCAGTTCACTCCATGCACGATTTAATTCAGTTATTGTATTTTCATAGATAATTTCTGACTGCTGAGTAATACGTCCAATTTTATCGGTGGTGGTTGTTCCAATAGTGTGGCTGAGTGCGCTCAATCCGAATGATTCAATTACGGACTCAACTTCAGCCAGTCTCGCCGAATCAATCTCAAGAACAGCACCGAGTTCTTCATTGAAAAGTGTTTCATGAATCGATGCATCAGAGACGTCGTCTTTTAGTAAGGTATCAAGGTTTAAATTGTAGCCCTTACGGCCCGCAATAGCCATTTCTGTGACCGTTACATAAAGCCCACCATCTGAGCGGTCATGATAGGATAAAATCAAATCTTTGGCGATCAGCGATTGGATACAGGCAAAAAATTGCTTAAACAATTCAGGATTATCTAAATCAGGTGGCGTGTCGCCGACTTGGTCAAAGCATTGTGCGAGACAGCTCGCTCCCATACGATTTTTGCCTTCTCCTAAATCCAAGTGTAAGAGTGTACTGTTGGCTTGTTTAAAATCTGGGGTTAAAGTTTTTCGAACGTCTTCGACGGTTGAAAAGCCAGTGACGAGTAAACTCAAAGGGGAAACTTGCTTGATCGTTTCGTTTTTTGGGTTGTTCCAAGTGGTGCGCATAGACATGGAGTCTTTTCCAACAGGGATACAAATTCCAAGAGCGGGACAAAGTTCCATCCCTACAGCGGTAACGGTATCGTAAAGGTTTGCATCTTCACCATCCTCACCGGCGGCTACCATCCAATTAGCAGAAAGCTTAATCGATTGTATGGATCCGATATAGCTGGCTGCCATATTAGTTAAGCATTCTCCAATGGCCATGCGTCCAGAAGCTGGAGCATTCAGAAGGGCAATAGGAGTTCGTTCACCCATAGCCATAGCCTCACCTGTGTAAGATGCCATAGTGGTTGTAGTCACTGCCACATCTGCAAGAGGCGTCTGCCAAGGACCAACCATTTGGTCACGGCTCACGGTTCCTGTAATCGTACGATCAGCGATAGTGACTAAAAAGGATTTGTTAGCAATTGCCGGAAATCTGAGTAAGCGATGGATCGACTCTTCTAAGTTAATTTTTGAATAATCAATCTTGGTGGTATCGGGTGTTTTGCGTGTACAATTCCGAAGCATTTTGGGTGTCTTACCAAGCAAGATACTCATATCAATGTCGATTGGATTGTTCTCAAAATGTGAATCAACTAAAGTCAGTTTATGATCATCCGTGGCTTCTCCAACAATCGCAAACGGGCATCGTTCTCTTTCGCAAATTTGAGAAAATATCGCTTCATCATCAGCCGAGATAGCAAGCACGTATCGTTCCTGTGCTTCGTTACACCAAATTTCCATCGGGCTCATCGAGAAATCTTGGTTGTGAATTTTTCTTAAATGAAAGCGTCCACCTGTGGCTTCTACGAGTTCGGGTAAGCCATTGGATAAGCCTCCCGCTCCTATATCATGAATGGACAAAATTGGGTTTTTTGCACCTAAGGCGATACAATGATCAATGACTTGTTGGCAACGGCGTTCCATTTCTGGATTGTCTCGCTGCACTGAGTCGAAATCTAAATCTTCGGACTGTGAGCCTGCTCCGATCGAAGATGCAGCTCCACCTCCTAGACCAATTTTCATCGCGGGACCACCAATCTGGATAATTTTTGCTTTTGGGGGAATCGGTTTTTTATGGACGTGTTCTTCTTTGAGGTTACCCATACCACCGGCCGCCATGATCGGCTTATGATAACCTCTGTAGCTTCCAGAATGTTCAATTTCAAAAGTGCGAAAGAGTCCGGTGAGTTGTGGACGACCAAATTCATTACCGAATGCAGCACCTCCTATAGGGGCTTCGAGCATAATTTGTAATGGGGTAGCAAGGCGTTTTGGATGAGCTTCCTCTTGAGTCTCCCAGCCTTGTTTTAGGGAATCAATTTTTAAATGAGAGACCATAAAGGCTGAGAGTCCTGCTTTTGATCGACCACCTATACCCGTAGCGCCTTCATCACGAATTTCTCCTCCGACACCCGTCGCTGCTCCTGGGAATGGAGAAATTGCCGTTGGGTGATTGTGGGTTTCAACCTTACATAATAAGTCTAAACGAGTCTCTGTATTTTTATAGTGTTTTGAATCGTCTTGAGTGACTTCCCACCATTGCCCAGATTTACCGAGCAAAACTCCTGAGTTATCAGAATAGGCCACGCAAACGCCTTCGGGATTTGATTCATAGGTATTGCGAATCATTTGAAAAAGCGATTGCTGGCTTGGTTGACCATCTACAATCCAATCAGCATTGAATATCTTATGTCTGCAGTGCTCAGAATTTACCTGAGAAAACATAACAAGTTCTACATCGGTAGGATTTCGTTGGATTGCGGTATAAGCATCAGCAAGATACTGAATCTCCGCTTGGCTCATGGCTAAGCCCCATTCAACATTGGCTTTTTCTAGGGCTTCTATCCCTTTCTCTAAAAGGTTGATCGTTTTGAAACTGGTTGGTTCTGGTGCATCAAAGAAATCGTTTAGATCCGTATAGATCCCTTCAGTCATGGGATCATGGAGAAGTTTTGCTGCATCTCCGAGTTCACTCAGAGCAAGGATGGCGTCTTGTCCATGCTGAATCGTGTAGTAGATACCTTTTTCAACACGCTGAATCGCTTGGATGCCACAGTTCTGAAATATATCGGTGGCTTTTGAAGACCAAGGAGAACAGGTAGCTTTGCGTGGTGTGACAAAGAATCCGCCCGATGGTTCAAAAAGTTGTTCAGCAGATAAAAGTTTATAGCTTTGGTTTAAGCTTGCTGCGTCCAGTGCTTGCTTGGTTTGTAACATATAAACAAATTCAGCATGGATGCGAATGTTTTCAAGGTCGCTTCGTGCCTGAGAAAATGACTCTGTGAGTTGTTTGAGGCGAAAATCGGATAGAGCGGATGTTCCTTGGATTAAGACTGGATGCATGTTGTATGTTCTAGAGAATATTTTTTTTTAAGGAAATCTTTTTTCAATGAATCATTAAAGTTTTATAAAAAATTACCAACGGTGGTTGAGGCGATTGTGGTGATTGGGAGCGATTTTCAATGTTTGAAAAAGAGAGGGGTCGATTTCTTGAACAAAGCGACTTGGGTTCATTCGCATAATATTATGGCCAAGGCTATTAAGCATTGGGTAGCAGAGGTAAAGCTCTTCTTGTGCACGGGTCGCTGCGACATAGAATAAACGACGAGCTTCTTCTAAATCACCTTCATCAATCGTCCGTTTTAAGGGGAATAGACCGTCAGCCAGTCCAATGATAAAGACGATAGGAAATTCGAGTCCTTTAGCTTGGTGTACCGTAGTCAGTCTTAAGCAGTGCTTGCTATCATTTTCTGAGCGGTTTGATAGTTCTGAGGATAATAAGACTAATTGAGCGAGTAACTCTTCCAGGGTATCGTAGCGAGCAGCGAAGCCAATTAAGCTGACTAGGTCTTCTTCTCGCTCGTGCCAATTTGGATAAATTTCTCGAATAAAGGTGCTGTACCAACCTTCTACAGCCAATTCGACTATGGCTTCGGGTGTTTTGTCTTCAAGGGCTTGGGTTAATTCGACTAGGGTAGCGGTCAAGGATTCCCATTCTTCTTGTGCAAATTTTGGAACTTTTTTGAAAATGGTTTCAGATTTTAAAGCATCGCAGAAATTAAGATTGTTTTTCTCGGCATGCATATGACAAAGCGAATGCAATTTTTCTGCGGTCTTGGGTCCGACTTTCGGCAATAAACAGGTGAAACGCTTAAAGGCAGAGACATCGGCAGGATTGGAGGCAAATCGTATCTGCGAGACTAAATCTTTGATATGAGCTTGCTCAAAAAAGCGCACCCCACTGGTGATTTGGTAATCAATGTTTTGCCGACTGAGTTCCATTTGAATATCCATCGATTGATAGTGTGCCCGATAGAGGATTGCCATGTCGGAGTATTGGTAGCCTTCTTCAAGTAAGCCATGAATTCTTTTTAATAAAAATTGTGCTTGGTTGGGGCCATCCATCAATGGAACAAAGTAGGGTAGTTGCCCAGAGGGTTTTATCGCTTTTAACTCTTTAGAAAAATGCATACCACTAGGTTGTGCATTCAATATCGCATTGGCAAAATTGAGGATTTCTGGAGTGCTTCGGTAGTTTGTTTCAATCTTATGTACAATGGTATCGGGATGCCTTTCAGAAAAGCCCATGATATTTTCGTGGTTTGCACCACGCCAAGTGTAGATGCATTGGGCATCATCACCTACCGCCATGACTTGGTGGTGAATCGCTATAGCATCTACAATGTCGGATTGAAGGCGATTGGTATCTTGAAATTCATCGACTAATATGTGCTTAAAGCGGTCTTGATAAATAGTAGCAATATCTGGGTTTTCACGAAATAGTTTTAATAAAAGCTCGAGTAAATCATCATAGTCTGTGACTTGTTGTTTTAATTTCGATTCTTTGTAGTGTTGGTAAAATTCTGTAATTTTTGCTCCGATACCTGTTATCAGAGGATAGCGATCTTCAGCGACTGTGGCAACTTCGGTTTGGGTGTTTCTCGCATAGCTAATCATATTTGCAATGACTTTAGCTTTCGGATTATCCTTCGTCTTTATAAATTTTGGATCCACTGCTTGTATCGAATTTTTTAATAAATCCTCAGCTTCGCTCTCATCTATAATATTGTAGTGTCTTTTTAAGCCAATGGCTTCGCCATGTAAACGGAGGATGCGTTGCCCTATACTGTGAAAAGTGCCTCCCCAGAGCTTGTGCTTGGGTATACTTGTAAGATCTTCAACTCGCTCAAGCATTTCCTTAGCTGCTTTATTGGTGAAGGTCAGGAGCAATATTTCATGCGGTTGAACGCCTGAGTGTAATAAATAAGCAACTCGATAGGTTAAAGTGCGGGTTTTCCCGGATCCTGCCCCAGCTAATACTAAGGATGGCCCATCTTGAGCGGTCACTGCTCTATATTGTTCTTCATTTAAAGCACCTTTAAAATCAATTGGAAAAAATTCGGGATCCATAGTCATTTACAATCTGTGTCGTCTTAGCGGCTATAAATATCTTTGAAAAAGTCACTTGCGATAATTAGAGAGTCGATTTGTTTTATTTTAGTGCAAGATCAATCTGTAAATATTGCTCATTTTATTGATGAGCTAGGCCTCAAGGCTTTCTTATCTCAATGTATAGAGAAAGCTAAAAACTTGATGTGCCCTCAATTAGCTAATATTTCTCTGCCTTTATCTTATTTGGCGCCATTGGGTGTGCTTCATTCGATCGACCTAAAGAAGCAATTGCATTTCTATCTTGAGCGTCCAGTTGAAGATTTCTCTGTCCTTGCCTATGGCAGTGTCGATTCGGCTACTTTTTCTGGGCAAGATCGATTTCAGTCCGTGAAAAATTTTGCCGATTCGTGTTTAAAAAATATACACCGATATGCTGGGGATTCGGAGCATGAATTTTATGGACCTCATTTTTTTAATGCCTTTGCGTTTGAAGATAATTTAAACGAAGAAGCAAACTTTGCACCAGCCACTACCTTTCTTCCTAAATGGCATGTATTTAGTGATTCAGGAAAATATGGCTTAGTGCTCAATGTTGAAATCAATCAAGACTCAGACACCGATACTATATTTGATACGATTGAAAAAGAGTATATCAATTTCTTGTTTTTCAATTATGAGGAAGGGAAGCAGAACATTGCAGATTTCAATGAGCAAAAAGAAGCTAAAATCTCGGGAGAGGTCTATAGCGAATCATCATTTGAAGATGCGGTTAAGGGTGCTTTGTCTGAAATAAATAATCAGCACTATCAAAAAATTGTTTTAGCACAAAAATTAGTTTTAAAAAATGATTCTGCCGTCAAAGGTATTCAGTATTTAGATCGTTTGAGGGAACGATTCAGTGCATGCTATATTTTTTCTTTCAGTGATGGAAGTGAACGTTCCTTTATTGGGGCATCTCCAGAAATGCTCCTGCAAGTAAGAAATAATGTTTTGATGACAGAGGCGATTGCGGGTTCATCTTCAAGAGGGAAGAAAGCGATTGAGGATGCACGTCTTGGTTCTGGTTTACTGACCAGTGATAAAAATCTTCGTGAGCATAACTTAGTCAAAGAATCAATTTTGCGAAGACTGAATCTATTAGGCATCCATGGGACTGCTGATGAAAATCCAAGGCTTCTAGCTTTAGCGAATGTTCAGCATTTGCAGACGAAAATTTCTGCGTTTATGGACCCTGCTGTGCATTTTCTTGACGTCGCCTCTGAATTGCATCCGACTCCTGCGGTAGGCGGTCAACCAAGAGAGCAGGCTGTCCCCAGAATCAATCAATTAGAAGGCTTTGAAAGAGGTTTATATTCAGGATTAATTGGCTGGTTTAATGATCAAAATGAAGGAAAAATGATTGTGGGTATACGCTCTGCCCAATTTGATGAGGATACCATCAAGATATATGCGGGTGCAGGAATCGTATCGGGATCCCAAGTCGGTATAGAGAAAGAAGAGATTCTTTTAAAACAGTCAGCAATGCTCAGTCTATTAGAATAATAGATCTTGTTTAAAAAGTAACTGCTTTAAAGAAAAAGTCACTGATTCCTAAATTGAACTCTATACTGGTTACTTCAATTGCAACGCTATGGTCTTCATCAACCTGAGTCCTGATTTTTTTCGCAAACATGATATCATTGATTGATTCATAATCCTCAAAATAAATTGTGTAGCTATTATAATGAGAATCTTCTGGGTCATTAAATTCTATTAAAGTTTTCTTAATCAAATTATCACGTATTGGAATGAAATGTGTGGTTTTAATTTTATTTTTTAATTCTACCGTGATGGCTTGGTGTACTTGATCGTCTTCCTTAAAAGGAATGCCTAGAGAAAATGTTTTATTGGGGTCTTTTGGGCTTAATAAAACCGAATCAAATATTTGTTCAAAATGAATCCACAAATTTTCTCGAGCTGTAACATCTAAGGTTTGCCATTGAATTGTAGGATCCGTGCCGGTCGTATCTTTACTTTTAAGGGTTTGACCATCAAAAATAATGATGGTTTCCGTATCATCGTATTTTTTTATGTAAGATTTGTATTTATTTGGCCTTTTTTTTATAATTTTCACCGTGCCAACTTCTTCACCATTCACGTAGTAGGTGCCAACAAACTGTATGCTTTTAATCTTTTTTAAATTTGTATCATCCACATAGTTCTTCTGATAAAATTTATTTAAAAATAGCATTAGTTTTGGATCCAAGCCACTCGTATCCATTAAAGAAATACTTTCCGGATTATCGTTGATTATTTGCTCATTAATATTTTCTGAAAACAATAAATTGCACAGTGTGAATAGTGCTATGATGTTGAAACCTTTCATATTTAAAAATGTATGGATACT
>JAQCDT010000021.1 GCA_027620575.1 Verrucomicrobiota bacterium | reverse complement strand
GTCGCCTCTCACTTTTCCAGTACCACCTAAAGTCACTTCGTGCAAAATAGAAACATTATCTTCGATAACTGCGGTTTCACCTGCGACAAAACTCGTCGCATGATCGAGCAAAATTCCACATCCGATTTTTGCTGCGGGGTGAATATCTACAGCGAATCTTTCAGAAATGAGACTTTGTAGGTAGCAGGCAAAATCTTTGCGTCCTTGGTGCCATAAATAATGGCTGAGTCGATAACAAATCAAAGCCTGAAATCCTTTAAAATAAAGGAGGGGAAAAAGAACATGAGGGCAGGCTGGGTCTCGATCATTGACAGCGAGCATGTCGCAAGCAATCGATTGTAAAATAGTGGGGTCTGCGGAGAAGGCGTCCGAAAATTCTTTTCTCAGTACATCAACGGATGCAGTTTCATTGACGAGTTTTCGTGTGATTCGAAAGGATAAGCATTCAGCAAATGAATCACGTTCTAAAATGGTTTCGTTTAAGAGTGTCGTAAGAGCAGGTTCTTTTGTTTTGAGAGTATTGGCTAGAGCCTGTAGTTCATCCCAGTGAGATTTTAGATCGATGTTACGCATAAAACTTATCTTAATTATACCTATTCTTTGATACTAAACTCTAGTATAAGGTAAAGCATACTTTTTTAGTTTTATTCAGATTTCTTATTGATTCGATTTGTCAAAGTCGCATAGATGAATGAAAAAATATTTATGGCAACAGGACTATTATTTTCAGGACAGGGTGCTCAGTTCGTTGGAATGGGGCAAAGTTTATGTCAAAATTCAGAATTAGTCGATGAATTATACACATCAGCAAATTCTATTTTAGGTTGGGATTTGAAGCAAATTTGTTTTGAAGGCCCGGATGAAGCGTTAACGGAGACTCGTGTGTGCCAGCCGGCGCTTTATGTGCAAGGTTATGCTTTATTTAAGCTTTTAGAGGCTAAGGGATATTTGAATGACATTGGAGTCGTATTTGGATTGAGTCTAGGAGAGTTGACTGCATTGGCGGTGGCGGGTGTGTATGATTTTGAAACAGGGCTTCGTTTAGTGGCAGAACGTGGACGTTTGATGCAAGAAGCCTGTGACGCTACAGAAGGGGGTATGGCGAGTGTGATTGGCGGCGAGGCATCGGCAGTTCAAGAATTGTGCGATCGTTTCGACATACAGATAGCGAATTTAAATTGCCCTGGACAGATTGTTATATCTGGAGAGAAGGCGAAGGTCATGGATGCGGTGGAAGCAGCAAAGGATAAAAGCATGGGTTTTAAGTTGGTGCGTCCTTTGAATGTAGCAGGTGCTTATCATAGCCGATTAATGGAATCGGCTAAGACGGCTTTCGCTTCTTTCATTGAGTCTTTTGAATTTAGCAGCCCGAATTATCCTGTTTATACAAATGTTACCGGTGGTGCTATTTCAGAACCGCAGGCGATAAAAGAGGCCTTGATTCAGCAAATTGTTTCGTCCGTTCGTTTTGAGGAATGTATTACAAATTCTAGCCAAGCTTTGAAGATCAATAAGTTTATTGAATGTGGGCCAGCAAAAGTACTTGCCGGCCTGGTTCGAAGAACGGATAAATCAATCGAAACCGAATCGGTTTCCGAATATGAAGATATCCAAGCCTTATTGGCGGATTTCTGATAGAGCTTAGATGTTGGAGAACTTAAATTTGATAGTCACTCACTCCAGTATCTAAATGCAATCCACACTCTCTCTTGATTCCGTTAAAGCGGGTTTCTTCAGCTGTCATATTGGCTTTTAATGGGCTTGAGCTATGCCAGTCTCCAACTGAGACGTAGCCTTTTTCCCAGAGAGGATGATAGGGCAAATTATTTTCTGTAAGGTATTTGTAAATAGTGGCATCGTCCCAATCAATGATTGGGTAAATTTTAGTCACTTTGTTTTGTTGATGAACTACCGACAAATTTTTACGGCTTTGTGACTGTTGTCGTCTCAGTCCTGAAATCCAAGCCGTTGCTTTAAGCTCTGTAATGGCTCGATTCATTGGTTCAATTTTATTCATCTTGTTATATTGATCGAGTCCTTCTTCTCCTTGCTCCCATAATTTTCCGTAGCGCTTTTCTTGTTCTTTTGGCGAAAGGATCGAACGATAGGTCAGTAAATTTAGATTGAGACGCTGACTTAAATCTTCAGCTAACTTGTAGGTTTCAGGAAATAAATAACCCGTATCTATAAAAATCACTTTGATATCTGGTATTTGTTGGGTCACTAAATGCAATAATACCGCACTTTGTACGCCGAAACTGGTACTCATGACAAGTGAATCTCCGAACCTATTTTTTGCCCATTGAATACGAGCAAAAGCCGTACTTTCTTCTAGATCAGGGTGCGATGAACTGATTGATTCGACTGTCGAAATATTCTCCATAAACGTTTATTTATGAGTTTATTACTCAAAAAGTCAACTTTACATCGATGGATTATTGAGAAAGCGGTAATTCAAGGACTTGCCAAGGAAGGCCGTAGGTATTGAGTGCTTCCATAAAAGGATCAGGGTCCATTTGTTCCATATTCCACACGCCTGCTTGTTTCCATGCTTGGCTTAAAATCATTTCTGCACCGATACGAGCGGGCACGCCAGTGGTGTAGCTAATAGCTTGGCTGAAGACTTCTTTGTAGGAAGCTTCATGATCACAGACATTATATATAAAAATGCGTTTTTTCTGACCATTTTTGATGCCAGTTATATCGCAACCAATGCATGTTTTGCCTTTTGTTCTAGGTCCTAAACTTGCGGGATCGGGTAAGACGGCTTTCAAAAATTCAATCGGTTGAATCGCTTGTCCTTTGAATTCAATAGGCTCTATGGATGTCATGCCGATATTTTCAAGGACTTTAAGGTGGGTCAGATATTTTTCTGAGAAGGTCATCCAAAAGCGAATTTGTTTCAAATTAGGGATATTTTGAGAAAGCGATTCTAATTCTTCATGGTACAATAAATATGCATCTTGTTTTCCAACTACTGGAAAATCATACTCTTGATGTACGCTCATGGCGTCCACTTCTATCCATTGTCCTTCTTTCCAATAGCGTCCGTTTTGGGTGATCTCACGTATATTAATTTCGGGATTGAAGTTAGTTGCGAAGTGATAGCCATGGTCGCCCGCATTCGCATCTAAAATATCTATGGTTTCAATTGAATCAAAAAGGTGTTTTTGGGCGTACGCACAGAATACATTAGTCACACCAGGATCGAAACCCGATCCAAGGAGGGCAGTCAGACCGGCTTCCTTAAAACGATCTTGATAAGCCCATTGCCATTTATATTCAAATTTTGCTTCGTTCGGTGGTTCATAATTTGCCGTGTCTAGGTAATCAACCTTCGCTTCCAAACAAGCATCCATTAGAGGAAGGTCTTGATATGGTAATGCCACATTGATGACTAAATCAGGCTTTTCAGCTTTGAGGAATTGAATGGTGCTTGCGACATCATCGGCATCAATCGCACAAGTTTTGAGAGTGCGTCCTGTTTTTTTCTCTACCGTTTGAGCAATGGCTTCACATTTACTTAAAGTTCTTGAAGCTAAAACGATTTCAGAAAATATTTCTGGAGATTGGGCACATTTATGAGCGACCACATTACCTACGCCTCCTGCTCCTATTATGATTACTTTTGACATACTGTATCTTAAGTATTTTAAGAGAGCTTTAATCAAGTTTTAAAACTGTAAAGTAGATTTTTTTAACTATGAATTTTGATCAAGAAATCACATTAAATCGAGACACTTTAGCTACAATAATACCTGCGGGCGAAGAACATACAATTCCAGCGGGTACGGTTGTAACTATATCTCAGGCTCTTGGGGGAGCCGTCACTGTTCGTACCGCTGAGGGTTTGTATCGAATCCCTAGTAAAGATTGGGATGCTCTTGGAGCAGAACTCAAAGAGTATTTAAATCAAACGGCTACTCAGACTCCACAGGCAACATCGGATCAACCGTTTTCAGAAGGGTTAGTATGGGATGCCCTGAAGCAGTGCTTTGATCCAGAAATCCCTTTGAATATTGTTGATTTGGGACTGATTTATGATCTGAAAATTTCTGAGCCAAGTGAATCAGGCACCTATCAAGTGAATGTACAGATGACTTTAACGGCTCAGGGTTGCGGAATGGGACCAGTGATTGCAGAAGATGCAAAACAGCAAATCGAATTGATTCCGGAGGTGGAATCAGCAAATGTGTCGATTATATGGGAGCCACCTTGGAATCCTCATATGATATCTGAGCCAGGTCGTAAGCAATTGGGACTCGAATAAAAGGAGTGAAATAAGAGGCTCGAATTATCGCTTAAAACGTCTGTTGAGTCCTTGAGTTGGGGTGAGGGATTGCTGAAGAGGGTCTATTGTTTTGCCCTTGATTGGAATTCCCTGATACATCCCTCCAGAGAGTACCGCATAAAAACTTCCTACGCTTACTTTACTCTTCAATTTAAGGGGTATAGCTGGACTATGTTCACTTAGATGGAGAACTACATTCGCATCTGGACTTTTCTTAAACACTCCACGCAAACCTTGAGGGTCTATGTTAATGACTTGAGTTTGAAATTGTCCGACTTGTGTATCAATCGTACTTTCATTGAGATAGGATGATCTAATAGAAATTATTTGTCCACCATCGCTGACATCTTGAAGAAACGTAGGGCTTTCTAGAAAATCATTTTGGCATATCGCCACAATTAAACTCAGTGGATCCTGCAAGTCCTTTGCAGTGATTTCAATGGGAGGTAATGGATTGTTGTTTTTCTCTTCAATGATTTGATTTAATTGATAATCAAAATGTACGACGGAATCATTTTGTTTACCGCCTTCACTGGAATTTTTAGTATAAATTGAAGGCTTAATTTCATCGTTTAGTTGTACAAGTCTACTTACGATATGGGTTTCTACAGGATATATTGAACTGATTAATTCATTACTTTGAACGCTAAAACTTATTTCGTATTGTTTCTCAGTGCTTTGCTCTGGCTCAAGTTCCTGAAAACTCAATTGAGCAGACCCTATTTTAAATAAACTCCAATAAATATCATAGGTGAAATAATTGTTATTTTGAAAGAGGGGCGTAAGCTCACTATTTGCTGAGTTTACTTGAAAAGGCATTAATCCTGCTAAAAGGTAGCCCATTAAATAGATACATTGACTAATCTTTCGTTGATTCATTTTAAATTGGAGATAAATTAAATACTAAATGAAAAAAAGACAATCTGTTTACGAGAAAGCTTTAGAGATAAACTTAGACCCGAGTATCTACGGAGTATTTGCGGAAATTGGGGCAGGGCAAGAGACCGCTAATTGGTTTTTTCGTGTTTCCGCTTCTGCGGGTACAGTGGCAAAGACTATTTCAGCTTATGATATGATTATGAGCGATGCCTTATATGGAAAAACTGAGCGATATGTTTCTCAAGATCGTCTCAAGTCGATGCTTGAATATGAGTACAATCTTCTTGTAGAGCGTCTCGCTAAAACAATGGGTGAACAAACAACTTTTTTTGCATTTTGTAACACAGTGCGAGCACGAGGCTATAAGGATGATGGAGAGTGTTATGGTTGGTTAGGGATTCGATATCAATTGAAGCCCAATGATAAGCCCTGTGAAATCCGTATCCATGTACGCTTACTGGATAAAGATAATCGGGATCAAATGGAAGCTCTTGGCATCATTGGCGTTAATTTAATTTATGCGGCCTTTAAGTATAGAGACGATTTGAAATTGTTTGTTGAATCTTTAGTCGATGGACTGAATTCAAGTCGAGTAGAGATTGATTTACTTCGTTTTGAGGAAGAAGGTTTTAAATATGTGGACAACCGCCTATGTGCCTTGCAACTCGTACAGAGTGGACTTACAGAAGCAACAGTTTTTGATACTAAGGGTCAAGTGGTTCAGCCTATGGGTATTTTTTATAAAAAGCCTATACTCTTATTAAGAGGCAGCTTCAACCCTATCTTAAAATTGCATTTAGATATGTTGGAGCAATCCAAGCGCGTCTTTCAATCGGAGTTACCTGAGGAATTATCAAAAGACCTCATTGAAATTTGCGAAATCAGTACCAATAATTTACTGCGTGATGGTACGATGGACCATGGTGATTTTCTTGATAGGGCTGATGCGATTCAAGCCTTAGGGAAAACCGTATTGATTTCAAGAAGTGCAGAATTTTACCGTTTAACCACTTATTTAAGTCATTGTACATCGCAACCAATTGCCATTGTGCTTAGTATTGGTTTGTTGAATGAATTATTTAAAGAAAAGTGGTCTGAAGGTTTAGAGGGTGGGATGCTTGAATCTTTCGGACGATTATTTAAAAATAAGGTGAATCTATATGTCTATCCGTGGCACAACTTGAAGAGTGGGGAATTAGTGACGGCGGATAACTTTAAGGCACCTGAGAGCTGGGAATTATTTTATCGCCACTTAAAAGACAATAAACGAATTTGCTCGGTAGGCACTGGGGACCCGGCATTATTGGCCAAGACAAGTCGTGCGGTATTGAAACAAATTATCAACAAAGATTCAGACTGGAAGAACTGGGTGCCTAAAGAAGCACTTAAATTTATCGAGCGACAGTTCTCACAAAATCGATAAAGTTTTTATCGTGTCATGTTGATTTAATAAACGTCTCTTAAGTAGCGTTTTTCGGCTTTCAATGCCTTAACATATTCAACCGCTGCCTCTTCAGAAATGCCTGCTTGTTCTTGAACTATACGATGCAAGGCTTTATCCACATCGTGGGCCATACGACTCGCATCGCCACAGACATAGAAGTAAGCACCTGATTCAAGCCATGCGTATAGCTCACTGGCATTAGCAAGCATCTTATCTTGTACATACACTTTTTCTTTTTGGTCACGAGAAAAAGCTAAATCTATTTTAGAAAGTAAGCCTTCTTTTTGGTAGGCTTGCCATTCCGCTTGGTAGAGAAAATCTGTGATAAAATGTTGATCGCCAAAGAAGAGCCAATTTTTTCCTTTTGCACCAAGGGCTTTTCGCTCTTGCATGAATGCTCTGAATGGCGCGATCCCAGTTCCAGGTCCCACCATGATAATCGGAGCATCGGTATTTTCAGGGAGCTTGAAGTTTTTATTCGGAGTCACAAATACATCTGCAGCTGTCTCCAAATCCAGTCGATCTGCTAAGAAGGATGAGCAGACGCCCTCACGTTTTCTTCCGTGAGTTTCGTAGCGTACTACCGCTACTGTGAGGTGAACAGAATCTGGATGGGCTTTTTGGCTTGAAGCAATAGAATACAATCTAGGCGGCAATTTTCTCAATAAATCGACCAATGCTTGGGGATTTAATTCTTTTGCTGGGTAATCAATGAGTACATCAACTAAGTCTCTTCCATTGATGTAATTTTGAATATTTGATTTGTCTTCGTCCTCTAACAAACCGGCCAGTGCTTGATTGTTAGCGATTGCATTATAGCGAGTCAAAAAAGGGATGGATAGGGTGGTGATATCCAGTACAGATTTCAGTGCTTCGCCTAGGCTATAGGTTTCATCTTTAACTGAGACAGAGGTACTAGGATCAAACTTTGTCGTTTCCAATAAAGTGTTCACTAGTTGATCGGAATTTTTTGGCTGAACCGCTAATGAGTCGCCTGCCTCATAGGTGAGTCCCGTACCACTTAAATCAAACTCCAAATGCATTGTTTCTTTTGCCGAACCCGTTCCGTTTAGATTGATGCGCTCTGAGAGATCCGATTGGCATGGATTTTTTCGTGAATATTTCACTGCCGTTACGTTTTGTTTGCTAACGGTCTCTACCTTAGAGTCTTGGGTTAGAACGCTGGAAAATGCCTTTAGGGCACCGTCAGACCACGCTGCAAAATCATCATCAAAATCGACATCACAATCCTGTCTTTCGAACAGACGATTGCCTCCTAAGCTTTCTAGGCGAGAATCGAAATCTTTACCAATCTTACAAAAATGTTCGTAGCTAGTATCGCCAAGAGCCAGCACCGAGTAGTTGATCGGATCCAAATTAGGTGCAGAATCATCCATAAAGGCTTCATAAAATTCAGTGGCACTTTCAGGAGGATCGCCTTCACCCCATGTGCTGACAATAACGAGTAAATTATCGACCTTTTTCAAAGTGGCTAAAGAAATATCAGCCATGTTGCTAATTTTCGCTTTGAAGCCTAATTGATTCGCTTTTTCTACGGTTTGCTCAGCCAAGGATTCTGCATTTCCCGATTCAGTTCCATATAAGACTAATAGTTCAGAAGCTTTGTCCGCTACTTTTTGGGCAAGGGAATTCAAATGTTCGCGCAACCAATTGATTTCATCGGCTTGCATCTCAGAAAAGAGAGACGCTAGTTTTTCTGAAATAGCAGGGTTTAAAGGTGTGTTCTTTGGAAAATTGTTGGCCATTTGAGACTTTTATCGTGTTAATAGTGAAAAAATTGTTTAAATCTTTATGTGATATTACTTGCTAATTTAGAGACTTTGATTTGATTTTATTACTTCTTAACTGACAAACAAATAATTAGAGTCAAGTCGTAGCATCAAATAACTATTTAAAAAATAGGCTTACTGAGTAAAACTTTTTATGATATCAGACAGTCAATCACCGGAAAAATTGCATAAAAATGAATCGATTAAATCAGCGAGTGAGTTTCTTCGTGGAACGATACTTGAAGGTTTGTCCGATTCACTCACAGGTACTTTGTCGGCTGACGACCAGCAGTTAACTAAATTTCACGGCATTTATCAGCAGGATAATCGTGATAACCGAGCAGAAAGAAGGCGAAAGAAGTTAGATAAGGCTTACACTTTTATGGCTCGTATCTGCTTGCCAGGCGGTATTTGTACGCCAGAGCAATGGATAGCGATAAACGATTTAGCTAATTATTGTGAATTTGACACATTGAAGATTACCACACGCCAAGCATTACAGCTTCACGGCATACTGAAAAGCAATTTGAAAAACACAATTCGCACCGTGAATGATGCGTTGTTAACAACATTAGCTGCTTGTGGTGATGTGAATCGAAACGTCATGTGTAACCCGAATCCTCCAGAAAGCAGTGTTTTTAAAGAGGTACAAGCTATTGCAGAAGCAGTGGATACGCATTTGAAGCCAAGAACTGCTGCTTATGCGGAAATATGGTTGGATGGTGAGAAAGTCGTGTCTCACGGAGAGTCTGAAATTGAGCCTCTCTACGGAAAGACCTATCTTCCAAGAAAATTTAAAATAGCTTTTGCTATACCGCCACATAATGATGTGGATGTCTTTGCCCACTGCTTAGGCTTCATTGCCATCATTGAGAACAATGAATTATTGGGCTTTAATGTGACTGTAGGCGGTGGAATGGGAATGACACATGGCAATGAGGAGACCTTTCCTCGTTTAGCAGATGTGATCGCATTTTGTACTCCAGATCAAGTAGTCGATGTCTCTGAGAAAATTGTTTCAATACAAAGAGATTTTGGCGATCGAACAAATCGTGCGCATGCTCGATTTAAATACACAGTAGAAGATCGAGGCAAAGATTCAATTTTAGAAGAATTAGAAACTCGTCTGGGGTACACTTTGGAATCTCCAAAGGCCTATAAATTTGAAAGCAACGGAGATCGTTATGGTTGGGTTCAAGATTTTGAGGGCTTGTGGAATGTAGGACTCTACATTGAAGGGGGTCGTGTATTGGATAACGATCAGCTTAAAATTAAGACAGGCCTCAAAGAAATTGCTAAGATTCATAAAGGAGATTTTCGTTTAACGGCTAATCAAAATATCATTATTGGAAAAATAGCCGATAAAGATAAGCCGACGATACAAGCTTTAATTGAAGAATATGGGCTAGACGGCTATGAGAAATTTTCGGGGATTCGAAAAAATCAGATCGCCTGTGTAGCACTTCCGACCTGTGGCTTAGCACTCGCTGAATCTGAGCGTTATTTGCCGACTTTAGTTTCAGATATCGAAGGATTGCTTGAAGAATTAGGCTTATTCAATGAGCCAATTGTCATTCGCTCGACAGGATGTCCAAATGGTTGTGGCCGTCCTTACTTAGGCGAGATTGGTCTAGTAGGAAAGGTACCAGGTAAATATAATCTATACTTGGGTGCGGGCTTTGATGGAGAACGTTTAAATAAACTCTACAAAAATTCAGTGACTCACGAGCAGATCATTGATTCTTTAAAACCTATCTTTATTGATTATGCTAAAAACCGTCAAACGAATGAACGCTTTGGTGATTTTACCATTCGTGCGGGTTATGTGAACGCAACAAACGAAGGCAACGCTTTCCACAGCGACTTAAAGGATATTCAGTACCAAGGTAAGGCTTAACAGTAGGCACGCTTTGCTTTGACTGAGATCAGTTTGTCTTCCTCGACCAAATAAGCTGTGAGTTTTCCTCCATAGACGCACCCAGTGTCTAGGCACAAGGTATTTCTTTTTCTGTAAATTCGTCTTCTTGGAGTATGTCCATAAATGACCGAGGTATCATTTTTCCAATAGCTGACCCATAATTTAGATTTTGAACGATAGGTACGTTTTTCGGGTAATCCTTTTTTTGTGATCACCTGCACCGTGGTGACAGTATCTAAACTTTGAGAATGCCAAGGTTCATTGGGGCAAAATCCGCCATGAACAAATACCGTATCCAGCGCATTTTCATAAATAAATTTGGGTAGTTGCTTTAAGTATTTCCAATCCTTTTTGCTTAATTGCTTAATCGTCTCTTGGTAGTAACTGTTAAGATATTTAAAGTTTTTTTCTTCTTTGGCCTGAAGCAATCGCATTTCGTGATTACCCATGATGGTTTGTATGTCATGGGCTCGAGCAAGTTCAATAGCCTCATGGCTATCCGGGCCTTTATTGATTAAATCGCCTAATTGTATAATCCGATCAGACTTTTGAGGTTTAAGCTTTTTGAGTAACTTCTCAAATTCTCTCGCACAACCGTGTACATCTCCAATAGCTATGGTTCTTCCCATAGTATTTTTAATGTTATGATTGGGGATTTACTGCAATAAATTTTTAATCAGAGTGAGTAAAAGCTTGAAAATTATGCGACATGAAAGACATTTTATGACATGTTTCATTGGGAAATAAAAGATTTTGGAAAGCACTCATCCATCACCGGAAATGCTTTTGAGGATGGAGAGCAAATTCTGTGTATCGTCTTAAAGGATACAAAGAATAATGAAATGATTCGCTTTGATTTACTAGAGTCAGAATCTTCAGAATGGAAACAAGCTGAAGAAAGTATCATTCTCGGAAAATGGTCACGAGTTTATTCAGAAGAAGCTAAGCCACTCAGTCAGGAGGAAAGAAAGCATTCGGCTGAAAGTTTCTTTTTTTCGCTTTATGATTCAAATGAGGCATCTGGAGAGCAAGAAGAGCTCGGTCTGCTCAAATATTTATTTGCCGTAAGTTTGGAAAGAAAACGTGTGCTTAAATCTGAACCAATTCATGGAGAAGCTGATTCACAAATCTTTGTTCATGTTAAAACGAAACGAGCATTTGACGTACCTGTGGTGATTCCAAATGTTGAAAATGTTTCAAAAGTAGAAGCTATCATTGGGGATCTCTTGCTTTGATCTATAAATGAATTTCTGCGACTATGAAGCTACTTCAATCGGTTTTTTTCTTTTTAGCATTCAGTTTTAATTCTTACGGATTGATTTGGCCCACACCGAACCCAGCCTTTGCCAAAGGTGAGCCGATAGAAGCATTTGTTCAGCCGACGGTTTCAGGAAATCCATCGTCTGGATTATATGGGATGGTCCGAAACAAAGGCACAAAATTTCACGAAGGATTGGATTTATTCGGCATACAATTTGATGCAAAAAAAGAAGTCTTAGATTCAATCTTTGCCGTACTTCCGGGAAAAGTCGTACACATTAATGAGGATTCGAGTAAAAGTCGTTACGGACGTTATGTTGTTTTATTACATAAAGAAGTCGGTCTCAACTTTTATACATTATACGCACATTTAGATACAATTGATGATAAGGTTCGTTTAAACCACTTAGTGAGTGAAGGTGCGCGCTTGGGGCGGATGGGTAATACTGCAGGCGGCTATACCATTCCTGAAAAAAGAGCCCATTTACATTTCGAAATTGGAATACAGCTGACGGATGATTTTCAATCATGGTTTAAATCTCAATCGTACGAAACGAAAAATTGGCATAAGAATTGGAATGGTATGAATTTGTTGGGTGTGGACCCATTAGATTTTTATCAGTCAATTCGTAAAAACGAATCAGTTGATTTTAAATCCTATCTTGAGTCGTTGCCTCGTGTTCTAGCGGTTCAAGTGCGTAGTCATGGTATGCCGTTTTTTATTCAGAATAATCCAAGCTTTTTAGATGCAAATGGGTTATCGAAATCACAGATTGCAGGGTGGGAAATTACTTTTGCCAGATATGGTATTCCAATCAATTGGAAAGCATTGAGTGAATCAGATCTAAATTTAAAGCCTGGGATGGATGTACAGCTAACGCATTACAATCCTGATTACGATTTTGGAGTAGAGCCTGCCTTGTTCATTAAAAAAGATGAAGGCATCATCCCATCAACTGTTCTTCTTTTAAATCTGGAAAAATTACTATTTTGATTAGTTAATTTTTTTCTCTATATCGTTCCAATTCAGTTCGAAAAATATAATTTTCCCTAATGGATTAGTTAGAGGTTCTTCGCATTGAAAAAGTAGGTTAGGTAATTCTTCCAGAGACGAGGCATGTTCTTTATCTGAATTGAACAAAAATTC
>JAQCDT010000020.1 GCA_027620575.1 Verrucomicrobiota bacterium | reverse complement strand
TGCATTTTGTTATTATGAAAAATTTAGCGAGTCATTCGAGTTCACGAAGAATAAATAAAAAGTTTAGTTTGCATTCAAGTTTCAAAACACTAATTTGTTTAGAACTCCTATTTTATTATTAACCTTATCTATTATGCAAAAATATTCTCTCAATGTAAAAACCCGAAACCCATCCAATAAAGGAAGCCTTAAGCAACTTAGAAAAGCAGGTGAGATACCTGGCAATATTTATGGAAAGGGTAATGCAAGAGCTATATCGGTATCCACTATTGCGTTTAGAAATGTGAATAAAGAAATTGGCGGTGGTGCTGGTTTGATTGAGCTTAAGGATGAAACAGGGGAATTAGCTTTGACTCATGTTAAGGGCGTTCAAGTGAACCCAATCTCACGCATTATTGAGCATATTGATTTTCACGAAGTCGCAAGAGGTGAAAGTTTTGATTCAAAAGTCCCAGTTGTACTGACTGGTGTTAATGATTGCCTTGGAGTTAAAAATGAAGGTGGTATGTTGGATCACAAAACATTAGAATTGGAAATTCGTTGCCGTCCTTCAAAATTACCAGAAAATATTTCAGTCGATGTGTCTAACTTGAACGTGGGCGATGCAATTCATGTCGATGATTTAGAAGCTATTGAGGATGTTGAATTTTTAAATACAGGCATTCAAGTGATTGTGTCTTGTCAACCGCCAACCGTTGCAGTTGCAGCGGATACGGAATCGGCTGATGATTCAAAAGAAACTCCAGAGGGCGAAGCAGCTAGCGAAGCGAGCGAAGGTGCTGAAGAAACCGATAGCGATAACAGTGCAGAAAGTTAGTCTCGCCTATAATTCATTGAATCAATTTTAAGTATGGCTGTGAAAGTCATAGTTGGACTTGGAAATCCAGGAGCCGAATACAAGAAGACTCGTCACAATCTTGGTTTTGACTTGTTGGATCGAATTGCAGAGGACTTTTCTTTCAATTGGAAATTTGATAAAAAATTTAATGCTGAAATTGCTGAGGGTATAATCGATAATCATAAGGTTAGCCTGATTAAACCTCAGACATTTATGAATCTCAGTGGTTATTCAGTCGAAAAATTTAAGGAATATTACAAATTATCTAATAATGCATTCCTTGTTGCTTATGACGATTACAACCTGAATGTAGGCCAATCAAAGTTAAAAATTGGTGGGGCTGATGGAGGGCATAATGGAATTTCTAGTATAATTCTACAAATTGGTGTCGATTTTCCTCGATTTCGTCTTGGAATTCATCCTAAATATAAAGTTTCTCTAAATTTGTCAGATTTTGTTTTAGGCCGTTTTGACCATTCAGAACAGCAAATCTTAGATCAAATGTTTACCCATTGGATAAAAGATATAAGACTAATCCTTGACGAAGGTGTTGAAAAAGCAATGAATCAAACTAACAAAAGAAATACAGTCGAACATGAACAAAACAGTGAATAGAGAGTACAAAACTACATTTATCTTAGATTTAAGGGAAACGGAAGATGATGTCGCTAAGGTATCCGCAGACATTAGTGAGATTTTGAGTTCACTAGGTGCCTCTGTGAGTGAGAGTGAAGATCTTGGGATTAAAGAATTTGCGAGATCAGTAGATCCCAATTTTAAGCAAGCACATTATCTAGAAGTATATTTTTCTGGAAGTGCAACAGTTCCTCAGGAATTGAAAGAGAAATTACACCTAGACAAACGAGTGAATCGTATATTCGTAGAATCTAATAGTTAATCATTAATCAAGTTATGGCATCGTTTAACAAAGTTATTTTAGTTGGAAATCTTACTCGTGATCCTGAATTAAGAGTTACTGGGACAGGGCTTGCAATTTGTAAAATAGGCTTAGCAGTGAATCGCTCTTACACGAGCAAAGATGGTGAAACTAAAGATGAGACAACCTATGTCGATGTAGATGCATTTGGTAAGCAAGCCGAGATATTAGGAAAATATATGCAAAAAGGACGTCCTCTCATGGTAGAAGGTCGATTGAAGCTCGATCAGTGGGAATCGAATGATGGGCAAAAACGCAGTAAATTAGGGGTCGTGTTGGAATCGTTTCAATTTCTTGGTGGTCGTGATGATAATGCATCAGGTAGCTCAAATACTTCGGAGTCAAATTCCCAAGCAAACAGCAATGATTCACAAGAGGAATCTTTTGATGGAGATGTTCCATTTTAATCTATAAAACAATTTAAAGTAAACATTATGGCAAACAGTGATATATTATTATTAGAGGCAATTAAAGGCTTAGGATCAGAAGGAGATACGGTTTCAGTTCGTGCAGGATACGCTCGTAATTTCTTATTTCCTCGTAAATTAGCAATTCCAGTCAATCAAGGGAATCGTAAGCAAATCGAATCTTTGAAGATCGCAAAAGAAAAGCGTATCGCCGAAGAAATAGAAGCTTCTAAATCTTTAGCAGAAAAAATTGAGCAAATAAACATTTCCATAGCCGTTAAAACTGGCGACAATGGGAAGATGTTTGGTTCAGTTACAAGTGCAGATATTTTAACTCGTCTAGCAGAAGAGAGTATAGAGCTTGAGAAAAAGCAATTGAATGTGACACAGCCAATTAAGGATCTAGGGTCTCACAAAATTCAGGTCAAATTAAGCTCTGAAATCGAAGCGACTTTTAATTTAGAAATTGTTTCTGAAAATCCTATCATCGCAGAGAGCGAAGCTGAAACAGCGAACGAGGACGATTCTCAGGACGATTCATAAATATAACTCATCGAATCTCCCCAAAATGCCTATTGAATCGAAATCCAAAAATAGAGATTCAAGACCGTTTTCAAATTCAAAATCTGAACTGGATATCAATCGAGTTCAGCCTCATAGTTTGGAAGCTGAAGAAGGTCTTTTGGCAGCCTGTTTGATTGATGGAGGAAGAGATGTATTAACCGATTGCATTGAGCGTAAAATAACACCTCAGTGTTTTATTAAGCCAACGCACGAAACAATCTTTGAAGCGTTATTGGAATTATACCAAAGTGGCGACCCGATCGATGAGATTCTCCTTTTTGAGTATCTAAAAAAGATCGGCAAAGACGAAGAGGTTGGTGGTATTTCTGCAATTTATGCCATAAAAGACCGTATCCAAACAGCGGTTCATTCTCGCTATTTTGCCAAAATCGTTCATGAAAAGTATTTACTTCGTCGAATGATTCGCACTTCCCGTGAAACCATTGATGCGTGTTACGAGCAACAAGAAGATATTGAAGTATTTATTGAAAAAATCGAGCAATCGATATTTGAGATTAGTCAAGATCGAGTCACTGAGGGAGCCAAGACGATAAAGCAAGCGGTAGAAAAAGCAGAGCTGAATATCCAATCAATTCTCAGCAATAAACAGGATCATGGAGTTGATTCAGGATTTAAAGATTTAGATGGACTGACATATGGTTTTCATGCGGGTGAAATGGTCGTCTTAGCAGCACGGCCATCTGTGGGTAAAACTAGTTTGGCGATGAATTTTGCGGAAAATGCTATACTGCCGATGGGGAGCCGAAAACCAGTAGGTGTTTTAGTATTCAGTTTAGAAATGACTGCGACACAGTTAGCGACTCGTTTAATGTGCGGCCGTGCTCGAGTCGATTTTAAACGAATCAGAGATAAAGTCGCTTCTAAACAAGATACTAGTGATCTTGTACAGGCTGCAATGGAGCTTAAACAGGCACCGCTTTTCATTGATGATGCATCGAATTCCAGTATTTTAGATATTCGAGCCAAAGCCCGCCGGATTCATTCTAAAGACCCATTAGGTTTAATTATCATTGATTATCTACAATTGATCCGTGGTACAGATGCAAGAGTTCAGCGTGAACAACAAATTGCAGAAATCTCACGAGGGGTAAAAGGAATGGCCAAAGAATTAGATATTCCCGTAGTAGTTTTAAGTCAGTTAAATCGTGATTCAGAAAGAGAAAATCGCAGTCCGAGGCTTTCGGATTTGAGAGAATCAGGATCGATTGAGCAAGATGCTGACGTAGTTATGATGTTACATCGACCTAAAAAGCGAGAAGATGAAGATGGTGATGGTTCTAATTTTGGAGATGTTGAGCATATCAAATTGATATTAGCAAAGCAGAGAAATGGACCTGTTGGAGAGATTGACTTAGCGTTTGTTCGTCGCTACACACGTTATGAGAACTTTCATCAACAACATTAATTTTACCGAATGAAAACAATCAGATCTGCATCATTTTATATCCTACACGTTTTATTTTTGCTTAACTTGCCTCTTTTTGCGCAAGAAAATATAGATGAGACAGTAGAGTTAGGGTCAATTAATATTGTCTACGAAAATTTTAAAACAGTCGACCGTGCCTTTATCTTATCCCACATTCGTTTGAGCGAAGGAGGCTTGTATAACCGCCTATTGTCCGACCAATCACTTCGCTCTTTATATGATACAAATTACTTTGAATTTGTAGATTTTAGAATTACTGAAGTGAATGGCATTACGGAATTAACGATATACTTAACGGCCAAATATAAACTAAAGCAAATAGAGTTTTTGGGTAATAAAAATTTTTCGGCTGAGCGATTGTTAGAGGAAGGAGAAATTCAAGAGCTTTCTATATTGGATGAATATCAAATAGATTCCGCCGCTGAAAAGATGTCTGATTTATATTCTGAAAAGGGATATAGCGACACAAATGTGAGTTATACTATTAATCGAGATTCAGTTAAAGGAGAAGCTACGGTTTTAATTAATATAGAAGAGTCCGATAAGATCGCTTTAAAATCAATCAACTTTGAAGGAGTGAACGCTTTTAATCCAAAGGTTTTAAATCGAGTCATGAAGACCAAGAAAAAAGACCTATTCTCTTGGTTGTCGGGTTCTGGAAATTTCGATGAAGAGCTTTTTAAAGGCGACTTAGATCAATTGCGTTTATTTTATCAGAATGCAGGCTTCTTAGATGTAATAATCAATCCTGAATTAATACGCTATGATTTCACTAAGCCTCAAGGGGGTAAGATTACTATTTTAATTGATGAAGGAGAGCGGTATTTCTTAGGAGAGCTGGGTATTGAAGGAGCCTCTATTTATACAAATCAAGAGCTTCTTGGGCTATTGAAGTTAAAGAAAAAAGAAGAAGTAATTTATTCACCTAGTCTAGTGGATGTATGGGTGAAAGAAATCGAAGAATTTTACTCAGCACGTGGCTATTTAGAAACAAGGGTTTATGCAGAGAAAAAATCGAATTTAGAAAATCGTCAAATTGATGTTGTATTTAAAGTTAAAGAAAGTGAGAAATATTACCTAGAAAGTATTTCTATTGAAGGAAATACAAAGACGCAGCAAAAGGTTATTATTCGTGAATTGGCGCTTAAACCAGGCGATGTGTTTGACTACAAACGAATGCAATCGAGTGAAAAACGATTAAAAAATACTGCTTTTTTTGACGAGGTTCGCCTACGTCCTGAATCAACCAATATCCCTGGGCGTAAAAACTTAAATGTTCTCGTTTCAGAGTCCAGAACTGGCTCATTCAGTTTCGGTGCCGGTTTCGGATCTGTGAGAAGTACCCAATTTTTCCTTGAAATGAAGCAGAGTAATTTCGACATAAATGACTGGGAATCAGGGTTCCAAGGAGCAGGGCAAAAGTTTCGAGCACGAATATCTGTAGGAAGTAAAAGTAGCCAGGCATTAATTGGATTTGAAGAACCATGGCTTTTTGAACAACGCCTTACCTTTGGAACAAATCTTTATTCATCCGAATCCAAATACAACAGTTCAGACTACAACGAAAAGAGAACTGGGGTGGAGCTTTATGTTCGTCGTAGATTGTTTGAATTAGTGGAAGCAAAACTGTCTTACAAATACGAGTTAGTGGATATTTTTGATGTTTATTCTGATATTTTTGAAGAATCAGAAGGAGAGCAAGCGGTCTCTAAATTAGGAATTACTTTGCTGCGTGATAACCGTGATAGTTTTCTCTTCACTCGTACTGGCAATAGAACGTCTATCGACTCCGAGTTTGCCGGTTTGGGAGGGGATGTGGACTATTTTAAAATTGATCTGCGCACTGCCCAATTTATCCCCACAATTGATTTATGGAAACAGAGTGTTTCAATTATCGGTCGTTTAGGAACAATTGTTCCTTTAAATGATGACGATAAAGCACCCTTTTATGATCGATTTTATCTAGGTGGGCCAGAGACATTGCGTGGCTATGATTATCGAGATATTGGACCTAGAACTACTGAGGGACTCAACACAGAAACTGCGGGAGGGCATACCTATGGATTATTCTCTACAGAATATATGTTTCAGGTTTCAGATGGTTTAGGTCTTGTCGTATTTTATGACGGAGGTTTTGTTAATGACAAAGAAAATGATTTTAGTTTTGATACTTATGTCGATAATTATGGGTTTGGAGCACGATTATTGATGATGGGCTCTCCATTGAAATTGGATTACGCAATTCCTTTGAATGGACCAGACTATCTATCAAAATCATCTCAATTTCATTTTTCATTTGGCACACGCTATTAAATCTATCACTTTACTTACATTATTTTACTGTTAAACAAATTTATAAAATATGAATAAATTACTCAAAAACCTTCTTATACTAATCTTTAGTGTATTAACAATTAATGCTAACTCAATTGCTGTAGTCGATGAGCAAAGAGTTCTCTCTGAATATGTAGCTTTCAATCAAGCTCGAGAGAAAGTTCTTGCTTCAGTTGCCCCTATCCAAGAAGAGATTCAAAAAATGCAAGAGGAGATTACTAACATTATTGCAGAGGCAAGAGAAGCGGACGCTACTTCAAACAATCCTGCTTTAGATGATAAAGCTCGCGATAAAGCTCGTTCTAAAATAATTGAATATCAAACAACACTTCAAAATAAACAAGTGCAGCTTCAACAATTTTCTCAGCAAGCACAAGAGCTAGGTCAAAATGGTCAGCAGCAAGAATTACTTCCTCTTCAGCAAAAGGCTCAAGATGCAGTTAAGAAAATTGCTGAAGAAAGTGATATCGACATTGTTTTATCCACGAATAGCGTCATCTATGTAGAAGATGCATTAGATATTTCGGATAAAATTATCGCTGAATTAAACAAATAAATTGTACCTGTAGCTAGATTACCTGATTCTAAAATATGAAATATTCCTATTCACTGGAATTTATTTTAGAAATAATCGGATCAGATATAACGGTTAAAGGCGACTTTAATGGAAACATTGAGGGATTTGCTTCATTAGCGGATGCTAAAGAAGGGGATCTCTCTTTTTTTTACCTAGAGAAGTATAAAGAGGATTTACTTAAAACAAATGCTTCGGTTGTCTTGGTTCCCCGTGATGCTGAGTATTCACCTAGTAAGGGGCAGACATTTCTCTATGTTGAAAATCCCTCTTTAAAGTTGGCTAAAATTTGCCGAGCTATTGAGCTTGAAATCAGTCCTAAGCCCAAGCCAGGGATTCATCCTTCAGCTTTTGTGCATCCATCAGCAAAGATTTCAGCGGATGCCTATATAGGTCCGTTATGTTGCATTGAAGAAGGTGTGCATATTGGTTCAGCTTCATTAGCAAGTCAAGTGACTGTTGGGCGTGGCGCTAAAATTGGTGATGGGGCTATTATTTTTCCTCAAGTGATTGTCGGTTCTTACTGTGTGATTGGTGATAGGAATCGATTACTTGAAGGGTGTGTAATTGGCTCAGATGGCTTTGGCTATATTCAATTCGAGGGTAAGCATGAACGCTTACCACAAATTGGTATTGTTGAAACCGCATCGGATGTGGACATTGGTGCAAATTCAACAATAGATCGAGCGAGAATGGGACGAACCTATATTGGAGAAGGAACAAAAATAGATAACTTAGTTCAAATTGCGCATAATGTAAAAATTGGTAAATATTGCTTATTGGTGAGTCAGGCTGGAATTGCTGGGAGTGCTATTTTGGAAGACAATGTAATCGTTGCAGGTAAAAGTGGTGTTACAGGCCATTTAACAATAGGAGAAAATTCAACTATCGGAGCGATGTCTGTTGCAGTTAACTCCTTAGAGGCTAACAGTCATGTTCTAGGCTTTCCAGCTCAACCTAAAGTAGTTTTCTGGCGTTTATTTTCTTTAAAGCAAAAATTGCCAGAACTCTTTAAACGCTTTAAAAATCTTTAAATCTCGATCAAAACCTTCTAAAACACTCTCATAATTAATGAACAATTCTTTTAAAATATTTTGCGGTAATTCAAACCCAGTTCTAGCACAAGAAATATGTGATTATTTGGGAGTCCCTTTAGGGAATGCAACTGTCAATAGTTTTCCTGATGGAGAAAGTTTTGTTCGTATTGAAGAAAACATTCGAGGAATGGATGTGTTTATTATTCAATCAACCTGTAATCCTGCGAATCAAAATTTAATGGAATTATTTATTATGATTGATGCGGCTAAGCGTGCTTCTGCGAGTCGTATCACTGCAGTGATTCCTTTTTATGGTTATGCAAGGCAAGACCGAAAAGATCAACCAAGAGTTCCCATTACTTCAAAGCTAGTGGCCAATTTACTTGTATCTGCTGGGGCATCAAGAATCCTGACGGTTGATTTGCATGCACAACAAATCCAAGGATTTTTCGACATTCCGGTGGATCATTTGTATGCCTCTCCTGTCATGTTTGAACATTTGAAAAATATCGATTGTGAAAATCTCACTTTATTTTCTCCAGATGTTGGTGGTATGAAGATGGCTTCAGCTTATGCAAATTTTCTAAAAGTCCCTTTGGGGTTCATCGCAAAACGTAGAACTGATGCAGAAACAGTTGAAGCTGTATCCCTTGTGGGTGATACGGAAGGACGTGATATTCTTATTGTTGATGATATGACCGAAACCGCAGGTACTTTGTGTGCAGCGGCAGAGTTATTGAAGAAGAACGGTGCACGTAAGGTTTTTGCAGCGGTCAGTCATGGAGTTTTAAATGACAAAGGCTACCAAAGATTGGCAGATGGTCATCTAGATGAATTGATCACGACAAATACAACTCCTGTTTTGCAGCAGGAAGGCATTCCCATTACCGTTTTGAGTGTCTCTAAATTATTAGGTGAAGCGATCAATAGAATTAATAAAAACGAAAGTGTTACAGGATTATTTGAAATAAAAGGGTTTTAACTTTATCTTATTATCGTCTTAAATTTTTAATTTATTATTGTAATATTATGAACTTATTAATTCGTTTTTTATTCGTTAGTTTAGCGCCTCTTGGCTTATATTTTTCTGCCTGTGCTGAAGGTGGGGATAAGACAATCGGCAATACTATTGAGAAAGTTATGATTAAAGAATCGGTTGTCGATCAAGCCGATTTAAAAGATGGTACGACATTTTCTTATGCGGATGTTCTTGAAAAAGCGACCCCTTCCGTTGTCAGTGTTTACACGGCGAAATATCAGTCAGTATATTCCAATCGAATGCCTAATGGTATTCCTGAACTTTTTCGTCAGTTTGGTTTTCCAGTGCCCGAAATGTATGGCGAACCTGAAGCTAGAGAGGAAGAAACGGAACAGTTAAAGCCTTATGGAGCAGGTTCAGGAGTCATAATGACCGAAGATGGGTACATTATGACAAATCATCATGTGGTTCACGACCAAAGGGGAGAACCAGTCGATGAAATAAAGATTCGGCTCGATGATAAGCGTGAATACGTGGCTGAATTAATAGGCTCGGACAAGAAGACTGATATTGCAGTCTTGAAAATAGAAGTCACATCAGCAATTAGCCCAATAACAGTCGCAAATAGTGATCAGATTAGAGTGGGGGATGTCGTATTTGCGATTGGAAATCCGCTGGAAGTAGGCATTACCGCTACTCAGGGAATTGTATCCGCAACGGGTCGCCATTCCTTAGGCATACTTGGACAGGATGCTTATGAAAACTTTATTCAAACCGATGCCTCTATTAATTTAGGAAATTCGGGTGGAGCTTTAATAGATGCCTATGGCCGCCTCATTGGCATTAATACGGCCATTTTTTCTAGATCAGGTGGCAGTATTGGTATCGGTTTTGCGATTCCCATAAATATGGCTCTAGATGTTATGAAGAAATTAGTTGAAGTGGGAGAAGTGCCCAGAGGTCTCTTAGGAATTTATTCACAAAATGTGACAATTGATATCGCCGAAGCTTTTGGCTTAGACTCAACAGAAGGTGCATTAGTCGATCAGGTACAGGCAGGATCTCCTGCAGAAATTGCGGGCATTACTCACGGTGATGTAATTGTTAAAATTAATGATCAAAATATAAAATCATCTCAAGATTTACGATTAAAAGTATCACAAATGAATCCTGGTTCGGAAGTAACGGTTTATTTATTTCGAGAAGGTGAGCTACTTGAAATCCCTGTTATTTTAGGAGATGTAGAAGGTAATTACGCAGATAATGGCAAAGAAACCATTTTAGAGGGAGTGACTTTGAAATTCTTAGATGAAGAAATGCGATCTAAGTTATCTGTGCCTGAGAAGATTTCTGGTGTGCTTGTTGCGGATATTTCAGCGAAATCACCTTATGCTCAAGTCATGCGTCCAAATACTATTATTATGGAAGTTAATGGGCAGTCAGTAAAAGAGCCAAAAGATATTGCTAAATATATCGATGAAGAGAAAGCCAACCGCTTATATATATGGTATAACGGGCGTGTTCGCTATCTAGTGATTAGATTCTAGATTATTCTACCGCACCAACTTTTTTCCAGAGGGCATTGATAACAGCTTCATCAATGCCTTCTTTTGTTTGGGCATTGCCTATTGATTTCATTAGCACAAAGCGAATGCCACTTGCACGATTCTTTTTATCCCTTGAGATGGCTTTATTCAGTGCCTGTATTTCAAGTGATTTATTCAGTACGGTGGGCAATCCATTTTGATTCAGCAACTGAATCGTTTGTTCTGTATCTGTTTCGCTAAATGACGAGTAGGTCAATTCCGATAACCTACAAGCTAAATGAAGTCCTATGGCTATCGCTTCTCCGTGAAGATAATCACCGTAGCCTGCTACATTTTCAATGGCATGACCAAAAGTATGTCCAAGATTGAGTAAGGCACGACCATTTGTGTCGGCTATTTCTTTTTCGTCATTTGAGACAATTTCAGCTTTAATTTCACAACAACGACGAATGATCGAAGGCAATAATGCATCATCAAAATTGACTGTTCCGATGTTGGCAAGTTGATCGAATAGTGCTTTGTCTGCAAGAAGACCGTACTTAATAACTTCTGACATACCCGATGCAAATTGTTTTTTGGGTAAGGTTTCGAGGAATTTTTGATTGATAAAAACAGCATGCGGTTGCCAAAAAGCGCCTACTAAATTTTTCCCCTCAGGTAAATTAATTCCGGTTTTTCCACCAACTGAACTGTCTACCATAGCGAGTAAACTTGTGGGTATTTGATAAAAATGAATACCTCTTAAATAGGAAGCAGCTACATAGCCAGCCAGGTCGCCAATCACCCCACCACCAAAGGCAAAAATGGAGGCATCTCGATTTGCTGAATGCGATGCCAAAAAAGAGAGTATCTTTTCAAAATGTTCAACAGACTTAGAAGTTTCGCCTTCAGGTACTTGATAAATATGTGCCTGAGGTATGCCTAAGCTTTCTATATAATCTGCGTAAATACTGTATAAGTTAGAATCTGTAATTAGATAACAGGCTTTATTATTTTGATGTAAGTTATCAATAGTCGCTTTTAACGTACTATCATCTTGATTGAAGTAGATCGGATAAGATCGATCTTCTAATTGGACGTTTAAGGTTTCTGTCATGATTCAAATTTCTCAAATAATGCTTTCGTATATTTTTCAATATTGAAAGGATAAAAATCATCTGGCTGTTCGCCTGTACCAATAAAATAAATAGGTATCTTGAGTGCTTGATAGATTCCTACAAGTGAACCGCCTCTACTCGTACCATCTAATTTTGTTATAATCAGTCCATGAATAGGGATGACTTCATTAAAGGTTTTCGCTTGATCGATAGAGTTTGAGCCTAGGCTACCATCAATAACTAACCAATTTTCAATGGATACTGCTTCATCTTGCTTCTTTAAAACACGGTCGAGTTTCTCCAATTCATTCATTAAATTCTTTTTTGTATGCAAGCGTCCTGCTGTATCGATAATCAAGAGATCATGGCCTCTTTTTTTTGCGGCTAATAAGCTATCATAGGCAACCGCAGCTGAATCGGCTCCATGGTGACTTGAAATCAATTCGAGATTTAATCGGTCTGACCAAGATTTTATTTGCTCGTTGGCGGCGGCTCTGAAGGTATCACACGCACTGAGCAAAACAGAACCACCTTGTTTTTGTATGCCATGGGCAAGTTTTGCCGAGGAAGTTGTTTTACCCGCACCATTTACTCCGATAAGCATAATGACCCTAGGTTTGTTTTCAAAAGGGAAATCAAACGATTTTTCCGCACCCTTTAGTTGTTCCTGGATTATCGTTTCTGCTAGCTTAAGTGCTTCGATGTTTTCGCCTTTAGCTTGTTTCTTTAAACTTTCCTCAATTGCATCTATGACCTTCTCCACTGTCTCTGTTCCGAAATCAGCTGTATACAACAAAGATTCTAGTTCTTCAATGCTATCGGCATCTAAAGTCTTTGACTTAAAAATGCTATTTAGGTTATTCGCAAATTTTTTAAAAACCCCGATCATAAGGCATTAATCATTAGCTTTTCTTAATGGTCTTTGTATACTGTTTTTAACTTGATCCAATATCCCGTTGATAAAACGCTTAGACTCTAAGTTTGAGAAGGTTTTCCCTAAGTCAATGGCCTCATTGATAGAAACGATAGGAGGAATATCATCACGAAAAAGTAATTCATAGAGGGCCAGTCGTAGAACGGCTAGATCAACTTTAGCAATTCGATCAAATTTCCAATTATTTGCGTGTTTAGAAATAGCTTCATCGATTGAAGAAATATTTTCAATTGCCC
>JAQCDT010000019.1 GCA_027620575.1 Verrucomicrobiota bacterium | reverse complement strand
ATTTAATCCCACTTAAGGCTGATTCTGTTAATTCCGTATTTGCTTCATAACCCGTGAATGCGAGTACTTGAAGTGCAAAGAAACCAGCAAAAGACATCGCGAGTTTTTGCATAAAGCTAAAAAAGGATAAGGGAATGCCTTCGGAACGGATACCGGTTTTCCAATGACCATATTCGATCGTATCTGGAACCATTCCCCACTGGCAAATGGAACAAAACATCATGCAGGAAGAACCCACCATGGATAGTGCAATGAATAAAGTATATGCTTCAGAAGTCGGGATAGGAATGAAATGGCGAATGATGTTTACGGCAAAAACAATCAAACTACCGATAATGAATACGTTTTTCTTACCCAAACGAGCAGTCAAGATAGGCGTTAAAAATACACCGATGATGTTGGCAGGTAACATCCATTGGAAAAATATTGCCTGTAACGACTCGATACCCACGACATATTTAAAATAGTAAAACGACACCGCATTCTGAATCACCCAGATCGCTGTGTTAAAAAACATAGAAGCCGAAAGAATCAAAAGTGCGTCATTCCCAAAAACAATCTTAGGCAAGTCTTTCAATTCATACTTTTCAACCGTTTCAGTCACACGCTCCTTTGTAACAATTGCCGTGTAAAATAAAATTGCCGTGGAAATGATTCCAAAGATTAAGGCGACATTAAACCAGCCTTCAGCTTCGTCGGCAAATTGAGGCCCATTGAGTGTGAGTAAATCAACCCCAATAAATTGAATAACAATAGGCTCGCTATTGACAAAAGGCGTCACATAAGAACCAACGATGGTGATGACAACCACCACGGCAAAAAACATTCGCATGGTAGAAATTTTTGCACGTTCTTGCTGATCTTGAGTGACTAAGGTACCCACTGCACTGTAAGACAAACCGACCGCAGTGAATACCATTCCGTGAAGTATATAAGTGAAGTAACAATAAGCTACTCGCATCGTGTCGGATAATTCAGGAACGCTAAAGCAGGCTAAGAGAATTAAATTTAAAGGAATAGCGCCCCAAAATATATAAGGCTTGTAAGTGCCCCATTTGTTTCTACTTCGATCAGCAATATACCCCATAATAGGATCATTAATTGCATCCCAAGCTCTTGCGATTAGGAAGATGAAACTTGCATGCCAAGGACTGATTCCAAAAACATCTGTGTAAAAGTAGGCAAGAAAAAATCCAAGTAATTGAAAATTTAAGTTTATGCCAAGATCGCCAAGACTAAAATTGAAAATTTCAGTCTTTTTAAGGGGTTTAAGAGTTTTCATATTGATTTGCGTAAAGCTTCTAAAGCCTTCAAGCAATTACGTCTTGCATGTGTTTTTGAGAAGCATTTTTTGCTTTTGCCCAACGCATAGAATTTGCTTCGAGCCATAAAATATTTGTGACGATTCTCGGATAGTAAAGACTACCGATTGGTTTCCCAGAAGCAAACTGGTCAGAACATGCTTGGTCTTTTGATCCATTCACTTCCCATTCTACGTGTGCACTGTCTGCTTCGGCCTCGCCCCCGTAATTCATGCCTAAAATCTCATGAATCACAAATTGATTTAAGCAAATCTTACTCATCCAAGAATTGTCCGCACTGCTCGATAACTTCCAACCTCCATCTGCATAAATACAGATTCCAGGTTTTAAAATATAGCCCACGTGTCTTTGTAATGCAGCAATGTATCCACCAAATTCGCCATCCACTAGGACGCTCCCTTTCAATCCCATTTTGTACGGATAAATCAATGCTTCAACCGCTGGAATAATTGCACTTTGATTTCCGTTTTCAAGAACCGCTGGAATGAATCCTAGATTTTCATCAAAAGCCTTCTCTAATGTATTGGCACATAAGACAGCAGCAGAGTGAGCAGAACTCGCCAGTGCTTCGTTGTTTAAAAGTTTGAATAAACTTTCGAGTGCCAAATAGGATGCCCAACATTTTCCCCCTAAATAAACATTTTTACGAGCCTGCCCTAAAGAATGGTCGAGTGAATCATAAGTAGTAATTTCACCACCATCAATTGTACGAGAACTATCATAGCCCATTAATCCATCTCTCTTTGATGGATCAGGATGATCTCTATTTTGCAAACTTTCAAAACATCTCTCGAAAATATTCGCATGCTGATTAAGGAATTCCATGTCTTGTGTATGTGTCACATAAAGACCCGCACAGAGTATCCAGTTAGTAAGTTCCTCATAGGTCATGTAAGAGAAACACTTCCGATCAATTCCCGCGCACTCATAGCAGGAATATTGATTTGGACTGAAATGATTTCCAACACCCATATCATGTGTGAATGAAATACCTCCCTTGTGAAAAGTATTTGGATCATCCGGAGCAAATACTTCATCTTCGTAAGAATAATGAGTCACGAAGTGTTCAAGAACATTTCTTACCGTCCATGGATTTAAATTCAATTCAAAGAAAGCCATATCTATTGTAAGATCCAGCGTATTGATCATCAAATACTCTCCCTCATTCACTAACCATAAGGGTTTGTCATTTTCAACTAACCATTCAGTTGAGCCATAGTAACTACGAGTAGCGTGTGCGATCAAAAATTGCTGGTCCTCGCTTAAATCATAAGTGCCCAATTCCTTATCTGATTGAATTGCTCTATCCGTGTAGAAACTATAATTATCTAATGCATAAGAGAAAACAGATTCGATTGAATTAAAATATTGCGTGTACCAATATTGAGCCGAACGATTAAAGGTTACATCGCCCGCCTTGAAATAACCCAAAGTCAAACGCACTGTCTTTTCCGTGCCCGCTGGGACAGAAAAAGATAATCCTCCAATCGGGCCTAGTAAAAAATTCGGTGTTTTATGTGTACGACCCAAGGCTTGTTCAATTCCGAAGTCAATGAATTCAGATACGGACTGATCGTCAGAAGCAAAACCCATTTCATCGCGTGAAATCATTCCTTTTAATCCACCCTTTCGAGAGGAAAGCGGCGTCCAAGGCGTACTTCCTTGAATGGCAAAGAATCCTTCCCAGTCTTCATTGCTTTGATTGTTGATTGTAATCTCAATGAAACTCGCTGGACACGATGCCTTCTTTAATGACTCAGCATCTGCTAGAGCTGGATCAGGAATCGAAAAGAAAGGTGTCCGTATTTTGAAATCAATCCCAGGGGCTACAAATTGATCGGTCGCCCATTGGTAATTTCTTTGAATTTCTTCCTCTAAAAATTCAACTGTTTTTGCTTCTTTCTGACTATCATCTTGGCTGAATCGTTCAGCATCATTGACCAAATTTTCATAAAAAGGAAATAATTTAGTCAACCCTGATTCAGAACGATAACCAATAAATATTGATTGATCCGCTGGAGCTCCTTTTTCGAGTGCCATTCCCCCATTGGCCCCGAACATTCCTAAAGTAAAGGAAGAATGGGAACCCATCGGTGAATGGTGTGCGTGAAAGGAATTTGTGGATCTCATAAATATATAATTAAAAGCTTAAATGTATGTAATGAATGTAAGAAACCTTAAAGAATAAAGATAATAAGGGCGGAGAAAAATCCGCCCTCATCATCAAGTTTAAGAATTATTGAACAGTGGGATCCTCATCATTTGCGTCTGAGCCGTTACCTACAGTATCACCATCCCAATCATATTGATTATTTACATCATTCGGGAATTGATCTGCAAAGTCATAGACTCCGTCACCATCACTATCGGTAAGATCTTGTGGAGCACCTGGTGTTGGCACTGAATTTTCACTACTATCTTTAATGGTAATTGCATCAATTAAGACATAGTCACCAATTGTTGTATTTGCATCACCCCAAGCATCACCAGTAGGTGTTTTATGCGTGATTTGAATATTATCAATCTTAGTGAATCCAGATCCAACCGTTAATGTAGTCCAAGTTGAAGAATCATTCTTCTTATATCGACTGTACCAATATCCTGTATCCGTATCAACAACTATTTGTAAAGTAAGTCCCGCATTATCTGCTTGATCTGCATCGTTTAACTTAGATCGAACATTACCCGTAGATAAGACCACTGCATCTGATGTAAACCAAGACTGTCCTTCCACCATGACATCGTTATCCGATGTGACATATAGATTAATCGCTGCACCTTGTCTATCTGTTGATGAAGCACCATTTTTGATAATCATACGCCATCCTTTTTGGAATTGGCTAGCGTTAGCATTATCCCATGAACGGCTTAAGTCATAGCCAGATATAACAGTCTCATAGACAGCGATTCCTGAAGTAATATCACTAATAAGTACTTTAGTTCTGAATTTAGAAGCAGTATTTGAATCAGCCCAATTAGCAGAAACACTTGCACCTGTTCCAGAATCAATATAGCTGCCTGGATAGCCCCAGCCAAGAGCACCATTAATGACTCTTACATCATCATTTGCTCCTGTCCATGAGTCAACAAGTGTACCAGCATCAGTACCGTCGGTTGTTGGCGCATAGCTACCATTATCCACAGTATCTCTGATTTGAGTGCCATTTGCGTCATTAAACTGATTGTTCACATATACGCCTGTAGGAATGACTCCATTGAATGGGTCTTCTGGATGACTATCAGCAAAATCAGGCTCGCCATCGCCATCCATATCTTGTGATAAAAATGCATCATCAGCTGCATTACTTGTAGCAAACTCAACTGTAGCATAATCATCACTGCTAGAATCCAGTCTAAATAGCATTCCTTTTCCGCTTAAACTGGTTATATTATACTGGGCATCATCATCCCAAGTACGAGCGAGTGAGTAATCGTCAACAGCGACTATCATTTCAATATTAGTTGCATCAGTTGAGGTGATTGGAGAATCAAAAGTATACTTTCGGAAACTAGGAGCAGATGCACTTGGGGCAGTCCACTTCCAATTATTTGTATATCCAATATTTAAACTACCATCTGCAGCTGTATCTTCGGTTGCTGTATGATATTGTTGTACTCTAGGTCCTCCGTAGTTCCATGAACCGGTAACAGTTCCAGATTGAACAGTTTCACCAAAGCTACTACCTGACTGTTGTTTCATCCAAGTACCCGTTTCCTCACTAAATAAGAACTCTAACAAACTTGAATTAGTATCAGTATCAGAAATTACAATAGAGTCTATAGTGACATAATCGCCAGAACTGCCACCACCAATATTAGCATTCCCCCAAGCGTCATAGTCTTGAGTTTTTGTTCCGAATGTAAAGTTCGCAATGGAAGTAAGTCCACTACCATCCGTTACAAGATCTGTCCATGAAACTCCATCATCTGATGAAAATGAAGATGTCCAGGAACCTGTTGATAAGTTGGCCACAATCTTAAGTTGGATACTTCCTTGAAGTGAACTACTATTAGGGAGTGCAATATCCGCTACTTCAGTACCCGTAATAGTTCCTGCTAGTTTACTTGAGGCCACAATGCTGTTATTGGCATCCGGAGAGGTATCTTGAGTAATTCTTAGATAATTAACCTTAATATAATCACCCAAGAGCGGAGCATTTCCTGGATCTCTGACACCATTACTATTTGAATCGGTGAATTCCTCTCCAGGTATTGCTGTAAACACTGCCTCACTATTTTTGTTAAGACTTGAGAATGTAACGTCGCCGTCCATCCATAAAATAACATTTCTTTCAGCATTCGAACTTGGAACAGTAATTGTATTTTCACCAAGTGCGAGGGCTACTGGATCAGACTGTACCTCATTCCCTCCATTTGCATCACTAGTAATAATTCTGTAGTTAGCACCACCATCAGGTAATTCGCTTACATCGATGACGATAGTTTGCTCACTTGTAGAGGATTCTCCACCAGAAGTAGCCATAGTGAGTCGATAAAATTTAGCACTGACTAGTCCGAGTGATTCAAGAATCTGACTTGATGGGTTGCTGACTGGTGTCCAAGTTTCCAAATCTTCAGAGGATTCTACCGTCACTCCTGAACCTGACCATGTAAATTGCATACTGTTACCATTTGAACTCTTGCTAACTGACATAGATGCATCTTGAGGAAGTTCAACTACTATCGGCTCAACGACGGTGTAAGCATAAGGGTAATTCGAATCACCACTATCTGAGAACAATTCACTGCTAGACGCAGATTGACTTGCAACTTCTGCATTAAATATACCGTCATCATTTGCATCCACATAGTCTTCTGGGGCATTACCATTGAGTGTATCGTCGCCCCATACATATAAGGTATCATCATTATCATTTTTGGGGGTCTTAACACCAATTTGAATAGATGCAATGTCAGTCAGTCCTTCACCGTTAAGCTCCATGTCTTTCCACGTGCTAGAACTAGTACTCTTTGCATGAGTTGTCCATTGTCCTGTATCTAGATTGACTCTGATTTGTAAATCAATCGCGCCATCACTTGAAAGTCCGAAGGCCTGAGTGAAGCCACTACTTGAAGTCGTTCCGGCACCTGCCCAGGTATTTGATTGGGCTTTTAATTGGTATCCAATACCATCACCAATATGTGAGTAAAAGTTAAGAACCGCTCCTGAATTATCGGATTTTCTAAGGATAATTTGCATACCTTTGTTGGATACTAAATGGTCTCCACTTTTCCATGAGCCTGAAAGATCAGCGGAATCAATGCGTGTTTCAAAGATATAACGTCCGCTTTCGATTGCTTGGTTATTTGCTTGATCAGGATCTGCATCAATAACAAAGGTTCTGTAGACTGACCCCGAATCATCACTTCCATAGATATCGGCCCAGCGATTTAAGCCAGAGTATCCAATATTTAAGTTACCCTCACCATCAGTCTGAGGTCCTCCAAATTCCCATGATCCAGTGTAATTCAAAGCACTGATAATTGATAATTCAGGCAAGCTTGTACCTGCTGCATCATCAAAATCAATTTGCAGTACTGAATTTGGAGCAATTTGGTTATATGTGAATAAATTAATCGCTGCACCTGCATTGTTACTGTTACGCAGAGAAACTTGTAATCCTTTGTTGGATAAACTTCCAACGGTATTTGTGGAATCCCAAGATTTAGAAAGATCATAACTAGGAATCACCACTTCAAACACAATAATATCGCTTCCTGCTAATTCTTTAGTCAGAGGCGCATCAAATAGGAATGTGCGGAACGATTGATCTTGATTAATTTGGGTAGTCCAAGAATTTTCTCCCGCATAGCCAATATTTAAATTACTACCGTCCGTTAAATGTCCGCTATAATTAAATTCTCCAGTAACGATACCAGTTGAAGCAGTGGCAACCGTTGTATCAGAAGCTTTTACGTCTTCACCAGCGTTCCCATTAAATTCAAAGGCTAAGAGAGCAGATGAAACTAATCCGACATCTACACTTGCTTCATTTTTAACAAAATTTGAACCTGGGAGTATTCTAATAGAGTCAATTTTGATATGATCACCTGTGTTTGGAGAAATAACTGTGCTATCACCCCAAGCTTCAGACGCACCCGTCTCTGTTTTAAGGGCGAAACGACTTAGATCCGTGATCCCCGTACCGTCAGTTACTAAGGCTACCCATTCTCCTGAACCTAGCTGATATCTTGAGGCCCAATCACCACTGCCTAAATCTGCAATGATTTGCAAAGTTAAGTCATTACCATCATCTTCTAAAATTTGGTCTGTATCTCCAATTAAGCCATCCGCTTCCGTAGCGGTTACGTTTGCATCGCTATCAGCTCCCCATGCCGAGCTTCCAATTGAAATATCAGCAGTACTTTGGGCAACGACTTCGGTTAAAGTAATAGAATCAACGGATACTGAACTACCATCCCAAGGCCAAAGAGTATTTGAAGATGCAATCGCTATTTGACTAATGCTAGTTAATCCAGATCCATCTTGTGTTAAATCGACCCAATCACCAGTATCATATTTGACTCGAGAAGTCCAAGTACCTGCATTTAAATCAGCATTGATCTGTAAAGTTATTGGGGAAACACCCATTGTAAGATCACTATGCAACGAACTTGCAGTAGGGTTACCTCCTTCTGTTATACCATTTTGATTGATACTTTTACTAGTACCGCCGGCTCCTTCACTATAAAGAATCGGAATAGATGCATAGGGTGCAGCTACATACCATTCACTTTTAAGTCCAACCTCTGCTGCATTAGTACCATCTGATAAAGAAAAGCCTGTTTTATATTCAAAAGGTAAAAACCTAGTACTAGAAGAACTTGCAGCAGCTGTATCATAACCTGATAAATCATGGGCACTCAAAACAACTTCCAGAATGTACTGCCCTGAAGTCAAAGCAGATTCTAAGTCAATTGTACCTGATGAAGGGGAATTAGTACCATCGTAAACTAAATTTCCAGAGGAAACAGTTCCAGATAAAGTAGATACAACAGTGGTTTCTCCTGTATTGCCGTTACCATCAAAAAGGAACTCAATGTTCGCATGAAGAGATAAAACACAGAAATGTGCAAAGACAACGAATGTCAACAAAGATAGATATTTCATATTTTGTAGGGTAGTAAAGATTAGGGTAATAGTAATTATTTATCGTAAATATACCATAATTGGCTAAGTTTAACAATAAGATAAATTAATTGAAAAATTTAAAAAAATGAAACTATTTAGATCCCAAAATCATGTGGGTTGACTCTTCGTCCCTTGAGAGACCCCACTTTATCTTCTAAAATAGAGTAATTAAATTGTGGAGCCTGTTGATCTAGATCTAAGGCTGACCGCCAGACCTTAAAGAATGGAAAATTTCTCGAATCATTCAGGTAATCATTTTGCGATTCCATCCAACTAAATAAGGCTACATTTAATTCAGATTTAATACTGTTGTACTTTGAGTCCTTTGCCAAATTATTCATTTCAAAGGGATCTATTAGAGTATCATACAGCTCTTCTTCTGGCGTCCCTTTATGTTTATCCGCACCAAGTTTATAAAAGTAATAGCTGACTGGATCCTTAATATCTAATTTAGCTAGTCGCTCATTTGAATTAAAATTGTAAATATAGTTGTATCGGCCGTTGTAAATGGATCTTTGCGGAAAAATATGGCGATTTTGGATTCCTTGGCTCTCACCAACTCCATAGAGATAGTTATGCTGTTCGCTTGATCTTCCTTCGAAAATACCAAGTAAACTTTTTCCGTCTAAGTTGAGATCAAATGCACTGCCTTGGTCATTCGCTAGGTCAATGACTGTAGGCACAAAATCAGCAAAGGATATTAAAGCATCGCTTCTTCCTGGTTTAATACGATCTGGCCACCGCACCATAAAAGCTACGTTAAGCCCAGATTTGTACACTGTAAACTTGCCTCTTGCTTGACCATGGTCATCGGCATAAAAGACTATTGTTTCATCTTTTATACGATGCTTATTCACCAAATTTAAAATGGCATCAAACTCATTTTCTTTTTCCTGAATGCTTGTGTAGTAACGGCCGAAATAGTTGCGGCTACCTTGATTGTCATACTGAAAAGGTGGCAATGATACATCTTCGGGCTTAAATTTACTTTCTTTAAAATAAGGTCCGTGTGGGTATTCACTCGCTACAATAAGGCAAAAAGGTTTTTCTCTTTTACTTAAATATTGATCAACCGCTTCAATAGAAATGCCAGGACGCGGATAGCCTGGTTTCTCTACTGGTTGAATCCATTGAGTCCATGGAAATTGATCCGCTGGTTTAAGGTGAGACTTTCCAACAAGTAACACATCATAACCCAATTCTTTTAAATAAGAAGGTAGGGTTTTCAGACCCGGCCTGATTGCGGTATGATTGATAAAACATCCATTTTTTAATGGATACAATCCGGTAAGCAGCATGGAGCGACTGGGCGCACAAATAGCTTGCCCAGTGAAGGCATTATTAAACACCAATGATTCTTTGCCAAAAGCATGCGTTACTGGTGTCGGTACTTTATCATTTCCATAAGTCGTATGATCGGAAATACTTTGATCATCGGCGAGAAACAGGATTATATTGGGTCGAGATCCAGCTAATTTTTCAGATGTATTCTCGCTAGCCGAAAGTGAATTGTGAAGCAGACTCAAAGAAAAAAATAAAACAATACTTTGTAATAGACCTAGTATTTTTGTCGAGAGCGCTAAAGTTTTCATGAGCCTAAATATTTTAGATTATTGATCGATTTCTACTTTGTAGAATTTTGATGGAGCCTCTAAATGATTCCCATTCCAAATATTGAAAGTAGAGATACTTCCATCAATTGCCTCTTCTTCAATTTCCCATTGGCTCGAGGTTAAATCTGTTTTTGATAGTACTCTATACTGCTTGGATGCATTCCCTAGCCACTGCAGTGTATCTTGAGTGCCTCCATGAGTGAAATTTGAATTAAGTACCTTAAAGAATGATCCTAAATTATTCGGGTCTGTTCCACTTCTATATTCATATATATTAGTATAGCCGTCACCATCAGGGTCATCTGTCGCACCATGCTCTAAGCTACTTAGATAATTGAGCTCCCAAGTATCCGACAATCCATCGTTATCACTATCATCCGGATTTACCGATGATATAACTGAAATAGTCACACTATCGCTAAAATTTTCTCCAGTATTTTGTATGCCGATGGCAGATAGAGTAATGTCCCCTTCGCCAACTTCAAAAATTGTAGCGGTGTAAGGTGCAACGCTATCTTTTTTAACAGAGCTGCCTTCAATATAGAATTCAACACTACTCAAATCGATATTTGTACCATCTGCTTCTAATTCAATCGGCTGATTCAAATAAAAGCCTTCACCCTCAGTAGGTTTAACGAAATAAAAGGTCGGCCCTGGAGGCGGTGGTGTAGCCAAGCCTACGGAATATTGATAGTACAAATTCATTTGAGTTAATACGTCTTCGTAGTCTTGACGGACAGAAGCATGGGCTAAATTGATGAATTCATTTGGATCAGCGATATGGTCATATAGCTCTTCTTCGCCGTCTCTGTAATAAATATAGCGATATTGCTCCGTTCTTATACTAAAGTGAGCGGAGGAATACGGTAATTTCGTATTATTATACTGAGACTGAAAGGACGAGGTATAATCTCCATTAGAATCAACGTTATATCCATATTTAGAAGCAATACCTGAAACTGAGTACACGTTTCCTGTCCAAGTGCCGCTGATCGGATTTTCCAATAGAGGTTTTATTGAATTCCCGTCTAATGTATGAGGGGCCGTCATTTCCGCCAAATCTATACATGTCGCATAAATGTCGACTAAAGATATCGGTTGATTACAAATTTGATTAGATGCTACATTAGGTCCTGAAACTAAAAATGGCACTCTTACACTTTCTTCCCAAGGCGTATGCTTAAAGATAAATTCTTTTTCTCCTAGATGATAACCATGGTCACTGGTTAGAATAACTATTGTGTTATTCACAATATTAGGATCGCTGCTATTTTCGATGGCATCTAACACTTTGCCCACTTGCTCATCAACGAAAGCGACGCATGCTAAATAAGCCTGAGTGAATTCTCTGAGAGCTCGGTTAGCATCTCCATAGGCATCGATTCCCATATTTCTGTAAGTAGTATATTTATACCAACCAGAATTTTGAGCCAAATCCTTTTCACTACTATTTACGGGTCCAGTGATATCGTTGTAATCGCTATCATTTATATTGGCTAATAAAACATTGTTGAGTTCAGGAACATAAGGTGGTTCAAAAAATTTAGCAGGCGCATAATAAGGTGAATGAGGTCTAGCAAAACCAACGGTCAAAAGAAAAGGTTTATTTTCATTATACGAATCTATAAAATGAACCGCTTGATCCGCACAAATCTCATCAGGAGTTCTGTATCCAACATTCCATGTATAAAAGGTAGCGTTGTTAGCACCACCAGTTTGATTTGTCCACTGTCCGCCATATGAGCTAATATCCTGTAAAGGGCCGTATCCTGAGTAAGGCGGACTCGCTCGATCTTTGTAGGCCTGTGGCCACCAATGAGGGTCTACACCATTGTGAACTGGATTAGATGCATTATTCGGATACGGGCCAAAACTACCAGGCAAGCTGTTATTTACATTTCCTGAAAGCTTATATTTACCCTGCCCTTCAAAACCGATTGTTCCATCCGTATTTCGCATAATGGTTGAATAAGGACTTTCATGACCATTGTGATGAATCTTCCCCGTTGCATAGCTGTAGTAACCTTGATCAATAAATGTTTCAAAAAGCGTAGTTTTTGAACTGAGTATTGGATTATCATGCCATCTATTATTTTGCTGATTGGCACCATATAGACCGGATGTAATTGGATGTATCCCACTCCACATACTCGCCCTAGAAGGTCCGCACACAGGAGCATTAGAAGCGGCATTCATAAACGTGACTCCTGACGATGCTATTCGGTTTATATTTGGAGTGTACGCTTGTGGATGACCTCCTATCCCGTCAATTGTATCATTGAGATCGTCACATACAATAATCACGATATTGGGAGTTTGCGCATGAAGTAAAAGACCTAGGAGCACAAAAGATAAGGTAGGGATAATGAGTTTCATAAAGTAGGTTACATATTATATAATTCTAATTAACAGCGTTTTCAAGTGCTTTATCTAATCTCTTTCGCATGCTATTTAAAACAATCTTATAGAAAGATGAATCGCTCAAATTTTTCCATTCATTGGGATCTGCATAATGATCGTACAATTCCTCTTCGCCATTTCGGCAACGAATGTAGCGAAATTGCTCAGTGCGAATACTGAAATGTTGATTTTCAACCAAGGCTGGTTGGTGCAATTCAGATTTCATTTGAGAACCACAGGCTGATAAAGAAAAATCATCCCCCTCCCATGCCCCTTTTGAAGGATTTTCTAGAAGCGGTTTCAAAGAATGTCCATCAAGTGTATGACTTGCCTCAAGCTCAGCATAATCTAAACATGTTGGAAATATATCAATCAAAGATACAGGAGCTTTAGACTCTTTTCCTTTTGCGACACTTGGCCCAGAAACAACAAGAGGTACACGCACACTTTCCTCCCATGGAGTCAGCTTGAAAATATAATCTTTTTCACCCATGTGATAACCATGATCACTGGTAAAAATAACAAGCGTATTATCCGCATCTTCTCTAGCCTCAATAGCATCTAATACTTTACCGACCTGAGCATCCACCAAAGCCACG
>JAQCDT010000018.1 GCA_027620575.1 Verrucomicrobiota bacterium | reverse complement strand
CGCTTCTGCCTGGCTGAGATCCATCTTTCCATTGAGGAAAGCACGGCGAGTGAATTCGCCTGGTTCGGCCATACGACACCCTCGAGCAATTAAATCTTCCAATAGCTTTTGAATAATCAACGGATTTCCGTGGGGCATGATTTCAAGCATCGCTTCATCGGTGAATGAACCCTTTTCGGGGTAGGCGATAAAAACTCCTTGATCAATCTCTAATCCATTGATGTCTAGATACTTACAAAGAGTTGCTTGCCGTGGTTTCAAGGGGTTTTTGCGTCCAGTGATGGCACTTTCAATCTCTGGGCAGAGTGAGCCGGACAGTCGAATGAGTGCGAGTGCCGATTCTCCAACTGGAGTGGAAAGTGCAACAATAGTGTCTGTAGCAAGCATAGTATCTAGCTACTTTCTAACAAAAGTGCCTTAGGTCAAGACTGGGATTCAGACTCTTCGACTTAACTGGAAGCTTCCTCAGAAGAACTGGCGATCGATTCGCCTACTTTAGGATGTACCTTGTCTAAGATCAGTCCAGTCAACTCTTCGGCTAACTTCGGGTCATTGATGATCGCTTGCTTGGCTGCTTCTCTGCCTTGCCCGACCATTTCGCCCTTAAAGGAGATCCATGATCCTTTCTTTTCTAAAATCTTATGCTCAACGCCTAAATCCACCAAGGAACCCGAATGCGAGATACCCTCATTGTACATAATATCAAATTCGCACTCAGTGAAGGGTGGGGCGACTTTATTTTTCACCACTTTCAAGCGTGTTCGATTGCCGATTACCTTGCCTGATGTCTCTTTGATTTGGCCAATTCTACGAATATCCATGCGAACGGAGGAGAAAAACTTTAAAGCACGGCCACCGGGCTGAGTTTCGGGGCTTCCAAACATAACCCCGATTTTTTCGCGGATTTGGTTGGTGAATAAGACCACACATTGGGTTTTATTGATCGCTCCAGTGAGACGGCGCATCGCCTGACTCATCATTCTCGCTTGCAAGCCAACAGTGGAATCACCCATTTGCCCATCCAATTCATTTTTTGAGACTAGAGCCGCCACGGAATCCACCACAATAATGTCGATCGCACCCGAGCGAATCAAGGTTTCCGCAATATTCAGGGCATCTTCACCACATTCGGGTTGAGATACCATTAAATTTTCTAAATCCACCCCGACCACTTTTGCATATTTAGGGTCTAAGGCGTGCTCAACATCGATAAATACTGCATTTCCGCCCTGTTTTTGTGCTTGGGCGATGATACTCAGACAGAAAGTCGTCTTACCCGAACTTTCTGGCCCATAAATCTCGCAGACACGCCCCTTAGGCAATCCGCCTATTCCCAGTGCTAAATCAATGGCAATTGAACCCGTAGAAATTTTATCCACCTCCATTTTGGTCGCATCCCCGAGTTTCATCAAGGCACCTGGGCCAAATTGTTTGTTGATTCCGGAGATCGCTAGGTTTAGATTTTTATCGTTTGCCGCTTTAGAGTCGCCTTTTTTTTGAATTTCTGCTTTTCCTGCCATGATTTGTCTTTTGTTAAAATTTAAATTTGATACGAAGATAGGAGGTCGAATTCAAAAATCAAGTTTAAATGAAAATATGTTCACATAAATGCGTTTTGAGCTCAACTTCTTGATAATTGATGAAAAAAGTACCTTCAGACGAAAATCCTCCGGCACAATCCGCTTTAGAGCGAGGGCTGAACTATGCCCGTTGGGGAGGCTATTTATTCAGCACCTTATTGCTTATCTTAGCCATTAATGAGTTCCGCGCACACTCTGCTGAGAGTTCTAGCTTCACTTATTTTAAGATATTCTACTACAGCCTGCTGGCCCTCTGGGTTCAATTGCCCTACCCAAAGCTCTCCGCATCTGCTTGGAAAATCTGCTATGGAGCACTTATTCTGCTCTCCATTGGATTTGTCTTCTTGATGATTGTTGTGGTCATGTTTTCCTATATGGCTGCTGCGGAAAGAGGGGAGCGTCTAGGAGTCCCAGGATTTGAAGGCACGCTGATTTTTCTCTGCCTGCTCCAAGCACCGACGATTCTCTTTCGAAAAAACCCTGATTTATTGGATGGATGATCGAGCAGTATAAACACATTCTCTGGGACTGGAACGGAACTCTGCTCGATGACAGTTGGCTGTGCGTTGAAGTCTTAAATGGCTTACTTGCTGAGCGAGGGGAATCCCCCATTTCACTGGAAACCTATCGCACCCATTTCAATTTTCCCGTCATCCATTTTTATCGCTTTCTCGGCTTTGAGACCGATCCCGCCAGCTTCGAAGCAGTGAGTCACAAATTCATTGCGGGCTATGAATCACGATGGCTTGAAGAATGCCACCTCCATCCAGGCGTGCATCAAATTTTTCAAGACAGCCGTGCCCATGGAATTTCCCATTCTATTTTGTCTGCCGCACACCAAACCGCACTGGAACTCGGCACCCACCATTTCGGAATCCAACACTATTTCGACCACTTACTCGGCACCGACAATATCTATGCAGAAGGGAAGGTGCATCGCGCGAAAGAGTGGATTGAACAATGCCCATGGAAGCGAGAGGAAATCCTTTTGATCGGCGATACCTTGCATGATTTTGAAGTAGCCCAGTCCATCGGAGTCCCATGCTTATTATTAGGCGCCGGACATTGCCATCGGGCACGCCTTGAAGGCACAGAATCGGTGGTCTTTGATTCCCTCAATGATTTATGGGAACGCTTGCCCAAGTCCTCGACTCGCCCAAGCCAAGCCTAGGATTGCACTCACTCTCGCACTTACGCACCAACAACTCGGCCGTAAGCTTTTAAAGTAATTGCCCTAAATTCTTTTTTATCGGGGTCATATTGTACCTCCTCGATGCCTCGTGCCACGATTGTGCATTGCATACTGAGGCCTTCTGACCCTCTTTTCGGAACTTTCCTCCTGTATTCCCTAGTGCTCTCAGCAAAAACTTTCTCTCTAAAATTCAAACTTTAAGGAATATTTTCACCCTTTCTGACTCCTACCTTAATCATGCCTTATTCAAGTTTGAAGATTCTTGTACGCACTCTTGTACGCACTCGCTCTGCAGGATTCAGCAACCTGTTATACGCTATTTTATATGCTGTTTAATTTTTAAAACAACGAACTGTAATGAATTTTATCAACCAACGCTTAAAGCCCTTAACCCTTGGAGTGATATTAGCCCTCAGCTGGGCAGCCTCTCTGCTTTCCGCCGCCACCATTGATGACCTCGAATTTATTGTGATCAATGGCGGGGCCGAATACTCGGTCAAAGCCAAGGACCCGTATAGCATCGCTGGGACACTGGAAATTCCGTCCACATACAATGCAAAACCCGTCACGGAAATTGGAATCATGGGCTTTGCGGCTTATGATGGTGATACAGAATTTCCGAAAATCACTTCGGTCGTAATTCCTAGTAGTATTAAAACCATTGGTGCAAGCGCCTTTCAGAATGCTCATTCCTTAACCACGGTCACCTTTGCTCCGGACTCACAGCTCACCACTCTTGAGGATTCTAGCTTTCGTAAATGCACTTCACTCACTTCGATTGAGTTGCCCGATTCACTCACTGAGATCAAGGGATATACTTTTCTTGAATGCACTTCACTCACTTCGATTGAGTTGCCCGATTCAATCACTGAGATAGGAGAGGGTACTTTTATCCTATGCAATTCACTCACTTCGATTGAATTGCCCGATCCACTGACTACGATTAGAAATAATCTTTTGAGCTACTGCCCTGCACTCACTTCGGTTGTAATTCCAGATTCAGTGACCACCATCGAGGAAAACGCTTTTTTCTTATGCGGACAACTCTCTTCGATTGAGCTCCCCGCATCGCTCACTTCGATTGATAGCCGGGCTTTTCAATTTTGTAAAAATTTGGCTTCCATCACTTTCCTTGGTTCAGCCCCCACCTTGGGCGCTAATGTTTTCTTTGATGTCGGCATTGATGTCGGCGGCTCGATCTTCACCATTTACGATGCCTATGAAGACAGTTTTACCCCTTCACCTTGGAATAGCTTCACCTACCATGTCCTATCAGGGCCTAATGGTGAACCTGTGTTTCTCACTTTAGTAACGAGCTACTCTCCAAGCGATCAGGCTTTCCGTATCATCGCTCATAATGAAGACAGTGCGATGACTTTAAACCTAGAGCACACCCCCCATTTAGGCGAAGGGCAGGCCTGGACGACTTTAAGCACGAGCGACTACGAGAAAGTGACCGATGCAGTATCTGGATCCGTCACTCGTACGATGACTCTGAATCCTCAAACACAACCCTCTGGCTTTTACCGCCTCATCTCGGCGGACAGCCCCATTAACAATTAAGAACCAATCACTTTAACCATTATGTAAACTTTTACTAACCACGTGCCATGAACTTAAAAACAAACATACAAAGCCTCAACAATTTCTATACCGCCACCTTATTTATATTGATGGCCTCTGCCCCCTTCCTCGCTTCGGCTTCGGAGGAAGTGATTTATAACCACCACGAGAGAATCGATGTCCGTTTGGAACCCGATTCAGGTTTTACTGTACTACTCGACCAGCAAATTGCAATGGGCCCTGTTTCCTCCATCGACAGCGTCACTGTTAATGTGGATTTAACTAAAATACCAGAATATTTAAATCACAAACTTACATCTGCCTTCGACCTTGATATTAATCTCATCGCCCCCGATGGACAGACTTTTCATCTTTACAGCAACCGTGCTACCTTTGTCGATGCACATATATTGCCAGGGGCTTATATCTTTAATGGAACCGCCGAACAAACGCTGTATGATTCGAAAATAAGAGATTCATATAATGTGTATATTATGAACCCTGGAACTTATCGGGCGGAGAGCTGGCCAACGGGGAGCTGGCCCGCTGGTAACTGGCGTCTGCACATCTTTGATGCTGGGCATAGCTCTAGCTTTCGAGGTATTGTAACAAGAGCTTTCAATTCCATCACCGTCCGTGGCACCTTAGACAGGAGCAATAACGAGACCTTTTTCAGCAAAACATACGATAAATTGGTTCTTAGCCCGTCAGATAGCATAGAAGAAACCTTTGCTTTAGGCCCGGTTGACTACATTGATACCTTAACCCTAGTGGGCAATCACAGCCGAGTCCGAGACCTCACCTTCAAGCTGATCGCACCTGATGGCCAAGAATTTGTCGCCATCAACAAGCCCGATATGAATGGCAATTTGGGCTATATCAATCACTCGCTAGACGAGATTAATTACAGCTACGATTTTTCTGTCCATGGCTTCAATACTGTCTCTTCGAGTCGCGATTTACCCGATGGGCAAACTACGGATTATGTCGTAGGACACGGGTCGAAGCAGTTTGAATCCTGGCCGACCATTCCCGAAAACGGCTGGGACGCTGGCGAGTGGAGGATTCTTTATGTCGATGATACCGCAGGCGAAGGTGGTTGGCTGAAAAGTATTTCTTTGACCGGAGGCCTCCGTCCCGATCCGATAACCCCTTGGCAAGTATGGCTCAATGCCCACTTTGGGAACTCCGATGCCGCTCAAGAGTTAGCCGACCCCGATAATGATGGCCGGGTCAACTTGGCGGAATATGCCTTTAATCTAGATCCAAATGACGCGACCGATTCCAATGTTCATGGCTTGCGCATTGAGGCTCCTGAAGGTGCCCCAGCACTGATTTATCGTAAAAACAAAGATGCCTCAGACGTGCGCTACACCCTCGAGCAGACAGCGGACCTTGCAAGCCCTAATTGGCAACCCGCTGAACTTGAAGCCGAGAACATTCTCAGTGAGGTTGGAAGCACCTTGGAAATGCGTGCCGCCACTTCTAACCCAGTCTCTAACAAGTACTTCTACCGCCTAAGAATCGAATTCGAATAAACCAGTCTCAACACTTTTGTTTTTCTTCATCTTTTATGCCGTACATGCAACATGATAGAGAAGTCTCGATGTTGATAGCTTTGCTATCAACATTTTCCATACCTAGAAAACGTGCTCATGCCTCGTGGCATGAAGACAAGTCCTTGGATAATGGATCCAGACCTCTAAGCGAAAGAGAGTCTTTCTACGTAAGTCGCCTCGGCTACGCAATTTGTAAGCGCGAGGGCATCCCTAGGCCGCCATACGAAGATAGCGACACCCCCTTTACCCTAGAATACACCACAAGCCAAAATGAAGATTGGAGGACTGATTGGAGGACTTTAAGCACTTCCGATTACGAAGCGGTCACCGATTCAATTACTAACTCCGTCACCCGAAACTTAATAATAGATCTACGGACTAGCCCTACCGGCTTTCTCGCCTGTCGGCTGAACAATAAGTCTATAGCACATACTAACAACACTTCAAAAAATACAAATAATCTTCTAAGATGAACACAAAACCCCATACTATTAAGCGTAGTTTTAGCTCAATTCACCTTCTTTCCCGCTTATGCTTTGGCCTTATCGGCCTTATTGGCCTTGGCTTCGGCTTCGGCTTCGGCTTTGCGTCGCCGATGCTCTCCGCAGCCACCCTTGATGACCTACAATTCACTTTGATCAATGGCGGTACCGAGTACGCTGTCTCGGCGGTCAATCCATCAACCATCTCGGGAGCAGTGGATATTCCCGCCACCTTCAACGGCTTGCCTGTCACCCAAGTTAAAGACAGTGCTTTTGCGTCTGCGTCTCTAATCACTTCAGTCACCATTCCAGCTAGCATTAAAGTCATTCAGACAAAAGCCTTCTATAAATGTCGCACCCTAAGCACCGTCACCTTTGCGCCCAACTCACAACTCACCTTGATAGATAGCAATGCCTTTCATCAATGTTTCAAACTGCAGGCGATTAACTTACCCGACTCCCTCGCTCAATTGAATTCGAGCGTGTTTGAAAACTGCAGTTCACTCACTTCGATTGTTTTGCCTGATTCGATCACCTACATTGGTCACTTTGCCTTTGGTAGCTGCAGTTCACTCACTTCGATTGTTTTACCTGAGTCAATTACTGAGATCCAAGGACAGACTTTTTATAATTGTAATTCGCTCACTTCGATTGTTTTGCCTAAGTCAATCACCTCAATCCAAGCGGAGGCTTTTAAATATTGTTATGATTTGGCTTCCATCACTTTCCTTGGTTCAGCCCCCACCTTGGGCGATAATGTTTTCTTGGACACCGGCTCAAATGTCGGAGGTTTCACCATCACCGTTTACGATACTCATGAAACAAGCTATGACTCTTGGCGTACTAGCTACACTGTCGATGTCATACCAGACCCGACTGCACCAGTGGTTCTCACTGCACTGATCGGCTACAATCCAAGCAGTGGTGTATTGAGCGTTATTTCAGAAGATGAACCGAGCTCGGTCACTGTCGATCTACAACACACCGATGCCCTAGAGGCTGCTTGGACCACTTTAAGCACTTCCGATTACGAAGCGGTCACCGATTCAAATACTAACTCCGTCACCCGAAACTTAATAATAGATCCAGAGACTAGCCCTACCGGCTTTTACCGCCTGTCGGCTGAACAATAAATCTAAAGCTAAAGCGTACCCTAACATCAACAACAACACCTTAAACAATGAAAATTTCCATAGATAATATCCCATACATTAGAAATCGGCTCGCAATGCCATTTCTTCTTTTACTCTTCTCCATTCAATCTCTGATGGCCCTCGAAATGGTGGTGGTTGGAGATCCTGGGAATTCTCGTGAAAACAACCATATGACAAGCTCTTTAGGCAACGTTAATGCCAGTGAGGAAAAGCCTGGTGCGGTTGACTATGCTTTTCGTATGAGTGCTCATGAGGTCACCAACTCCGATTATGCCGAGTTCCTCAATGCCAAGGCAAAAACCGATTTAGCCTATTATCGACACGATAATGCCGAAAAATATGATTCGGATACTTTCTTTAGAGATGCAATTGATGGTCTGCCTGTAAACCTATATGATACAGCAATGGGGAGCTCCCCCCACGGAGGAATTGTTCGTAGCGGGATCCGAGGCGAGTTCGTCTATACAGTCAAGCCTGGATTTGAGAACAAGCCCGTCAACTTTGTCAATAAGTTAGATGCGCAACGCTACTGCAACTGGCTCACCAATGGTAAAGGCAACGGCGATACCGAAACGGGCGTATATGTAAATTTGGGTGATTCCAATAGTGAACAAAATGCATTCTTATTCAACACCATCCCCGCAGACAGTTCGGGGCGGGAACATCGCAATGCAGAAGCTTGGGCCAAGGGTGGTTATGCACTCCCTAACGGCGATGAATGGGCCAAAGCCGCTTATTACGATCCGGAAAAAGGAGAAAACGGAGGCTACTGGGAATATCCAACGCGCAGTGCTACGACTCCTTCGGCTTCTGAAGGCAATTTTGACATCAGCGGAATCGGTACCGTCGTTGATGTTGGACAATACCCCTCCAACGGAGCGTATGGCATCTATGATCTAGCCGGAAACGTTTGTGAATGGTTAGAAGATAGCGGCAATCAAGTTGCTAACGAAATGACCATGACCTGGGATCACCCGCTTGACCAAATATATTATAGTGGGGTGCAAGATACTCAGGCTGTAGGAAGAAATTTTGATAGTGGTGCATTCAACTCACACTATAATCGCAATACCCGTAAGGCGTTCCTTTTAATTGGCAATGCTAATACAGGCTTTCGAGTCGTTCAAGGAATGAAAGCGGTAGAACGCTGGCGACATGGTCATTTCGATGGCGATTATGAGACCACAGCGATCGCAGGAAACCAAGCGGATCCCGACAACGATGGAGTGGCCAATCTTCTTGAATACGCTCAGAATCTTGATCCGAACGATGGCACTGATGGTGCGACAGGTCTCGGAATCGAAACTTCTGGAGGCGCACCTTCGCTTCTCTACCGCAAAAATACGGATGCCACGGATGTGAACTACCAAATCGAACAGACTGATGACCTAAGTGCCCCCAATTGGCAGGCCGCCGAACTTGGAGCCCAGACCATTATTAATGAAGCAGGGAACACCCTCGAATTGCGTGCCCCCACGACTGGGTCAGCTGCAAGCGAGCGCTTCTATCGTATCCGAGTCGAGCAAGAATAAGGCAAGTGTAAGCAACTAAGCAACTAAGCAACTAAGCAACTTTGATCGGCATTTTTTCTGAACCGATTGCTCAGTCTAGAGAGTCTGAACAATCGGTTCTTTTATTCTCTATCGTTACTCAGAAAACAGGATACCTCTATAGCGGATTCCTTGGATGCTTTTTGGACAGCGAACGGGGCGGGCAAAGAGAAAGATACAGGAAATCGTAAAAAATAATTGGCAGAAATAAATAAATAGACTCTAAATAAGGGGAATCCATAAAAATTTCCGTGAACCGAGTGTATATAAAAACCTATGGCTGTCAGATGAATGAAAGAGATTCACAGGCAGTGGCAGCCTTGCTTCGCAACAAAGGCTATTCGATTGTGTCCGAAGAAGAGACAGCTGATGTTATCTTGTTGAATACGTGTAGCGTTCGAGAACAGGCCGAACAAAAAGCGATTGGAAAGGCTGGCTATATAACAGCCAAGAAACGAAAGAAGCCGAATCTTATTTTAGGCATTATGGGCTGTATGGCTCAGAATAAGGGGGATAGTCTAGTGGATACATTACCCGATTTAGACTTAGTGATTGGGACACAAAAATTCCACCGTGTCCCGGATCACTTAGATAATATGATTGCGAGCATGAATGGCTTGGGGCCGAGACCTGAAACCGTTGTTGATATTGAAGAAGAAGCGGGTTCACAAAATACGATTAAATCCCATATGGATGATGGGCCGAAGGTGTCGGCTTTTGTCAGCATTATGCAGGGATGTAATATGAAGTGCTCTTATTGCATCGTCCCGAAAACTCGTGGTGCCGAACGTGCACGCCCGATGAATGAGATCGTGGATGAAATACAGGCTTTAGCAGATAAAGGAACGAAAGAAGTGACTTTGCTCGGACAAATTGTGAATCAATATGCGGTGAGGGAATTTCCCTTTGTGGATAAAAAGAGCCCCTTTGTGCAATTACTGGAAAAAGTGAATGCGATTGAGGGGATCGAGCGGATACGGTTTACCAGCCCACATCCCGTTGGCTTTAAAGATGATTTAATCGAATGCTACCAAAGGCTGCCTAAACTGTGCGAATACTTGCATTTTCCCATGCAAAGTGGGAGTAATTCGATTCTTAAGGCGATGCGTCGTCCTTACAGCATTGAAAAGTTTCGTCAGATTATAGAAAAGTTGCGCGTGATTCGTCCGGATATTTATATTTCAACGGATATCATTGTAGGTTTTCCAGGAGAGACGGATGAAGATTTCGAAGCGACCCGATCGGCTTTTGAAGCGATTGGCTTTGATATGGCTTATATCTTTAAATACAGTGTGCGTCCGGGCACGACCGCTGAGCCAGAAGGGGATCCAATTTCTAAGGAAACCAAAGAGGCACGAAACCAAATTTTACTCGATATTTTGGGGCGTTCATCATTAGCCCGCAATCAATCCTTAGTGGGGACGACTCAAGAAGTCTTACTAGAAGGAAAAGCCAAACGTGGAGACGCGATGTTTATCGGTCGAACTCGTGGCTACCGAAAGGTAATCGTTCCAGCGAATGAGCGATTGATTGGCGAATTAGTGGATGTACATATCACCGATGCCTCGGTGAGCTCTTTAAATGGTGAGCTGGTAATTGCGGACTGATTTTGGGTCAAGTCTAGTCCAAGGTTAGGTCAAGAGAAAGGGGCGGTTTAGGATTTGCTTTGGCTGTGGCCTTGGATTTGGATTTGCTCGAGGTCACTTAATACGGCTTCCATTGAGCGGAGTTTATCCTTGGGGAAAAAGGTGTTAATTTTACTAATGACTTGTTGAATAATGCCATCAGGACAAGACGCGCCTCCTGTGATTAAAATACGCACTGGCTTGTTCGCTGAATTATCTAGGTTGTGCGATTGGATAAACGGGCGGGGCGCTTCTTCTGAATTTCCATTTTTAGAATACACATAATGGTGAATCGTATCGATTGACTGAATATTGGCTTCAGATTGAATATAATGGGCTTTGTCTCCAAACCGATTTTCGCAAATTTGATAGAGCTGATAGGTATTTGAACTGTTTTTTCCGCCGAGAACGAGTGCGTGTTCTATCTCTTCAGATAGGGTTTTCATTAAAGCATCTTGGTTGACTTGAGTTGCATAACACAAGGTATCGCCTTTTTCGTTTTCCCAAAGATGTTCCATTCGATTCGCCTCTCCGTATTTTTCCGTGATCAACTCACGAAAATAATCAATGATTTCGAGAGTGAGGTTGCGCAAAAGGGTGGTTTGATTGACGACGGCAATTTTTTCTAGATCGGTGTCTGGGTTAAATCCGGGCGAACAACGATTGGCAAAGTGTTGCTCAAATAGTGCACGCTTTGCCGACCCTTTGGCCAGTAGGACCGATCCCAATAATTTTGCTTCTTCAATATCGGCAAGAATTAATGCGGGCCCATGACTTAAGGCATTGGAAAACGTGGCTTTGGTTTCTTCGTGGTAATATTTTCCATGGATTAAAGTGGTAAATCCTTTTTCTGAATGTTGCTTAATCGACTTCCATACTTTTTCCACCAACATACAGGTGGCATCAAATTCTTTGAGCGCGATACCCTTTTTGATGAGACGAATTTTGTCGTCATTGGTGGCTCCGAACGCAGGAATAATCACAATGTCCTTTAATTGTAATTGATTCCAAAGGGCCGACGCATCTGACATATCGCTAACTTGCGCCCCATCTGTATTGAGCCACTGCCCTTTGTCTGTTTGTAAATACTTCAACCCTCTTTCGTTTAAATCCTTGTTTACAAATGGGTTATGAATCAACTCGCTCAACATATAAATATTATGGTCAGGATAATTGGCAATGGTTTCATAGGCCCTTTCTATGGCATTTTGCACACCTAAACAAAATCCAAAATGGCTAGGTAGAATATATTCAACTGCACCAAAATTGAGCGTGATCGGATCATTCGAAATTTTTTCTTTAATCCGTCTTATCGATTTAATAGCGGCGCATAATTGACTTTGGTAAATATCAATCGCATTTTTTTTATAGATTTCGGTATTGCGTTCTTTGGTATTTCTAAAGCGATAAATGTAGTCCCTTTGATTGTATTTTAGATAGCAGATATGGATTAAATGTGGCTCAATTAGCGACATTAATTCGCTGAGTGCTGGGGTTTTTTCGACGGATTCTAGGGTTTCCCAGGTTAAAAATTCATTGGGTGATTCTTCGCTATTTTCATAAGTAATCAAACAATCGTAATCTGTATTTTGCCAGCGAAGTGTATCTAAGAAATTTTCATTGTCAGGTGCATCATAAATAACACAAGTATCATAACAATTTGCTGTATCTTTTATGACTTTGAGCCTATTATTTGAATCAAAGCTGAGAGTTATGGTTGGCATAATGAAATTTCTATCTTAATAATAAAACAGGAACACACTGACATAAATATGTATCAAGTCAATTTTAGTGAGCAAAGCATGAAAGAGTTGAATCAACTCGACATAACAAAACAGATGGAAATTGCTGAAATCATCAGCTCGATCACTAAAGAACAATTAGCCCATCCAAATGAAGCATTGCGATCCTTTCATCGAGACAATACTGTTTATTATCGTGTCCGGGCGAATGATTTTAGAATCTATTTTGAACTGATAGACGATCAGCTATTTGCTCATTATATTTTACATAAAAATACTTTAGCCGATTTTATCTTCCGTACTAAATTACCTGTGAAGGAAGAATTTTTAGCGGAACAAGAAGACTCATTTTGGAAATATTTAGACTCTTTAAAATAATTATACTCTCAAAAAACCCTGTGAATAATTCTGTGTATAAAATGTGTCCATAACGACTGGACAATGAATCCTAAAAAATTGTTCACAGTGTTCACAATGTATCACGACTCTCATCCACAACAAAAATATTTTTAAATCATTGATAAAAAGACTTTTATCGCTTTATTCAGTTATTCATACTCTATACTACTAATAAGAGTTTTATATATTAAATAATTATTATCTTTATAGGTAAAATAAAAGTGTTAG
>JAQCDT010000017.1 GCA_027620575.1 Verrucomicrobiota bacterium | reverse complement strand
GTTTAAAAGTTTTGCGGATAAAACAGTACTGAAATTATTTCCAGGGATGACAGCAGTGGTCGGACCTAATGGATGTGGAAAAAGTAACATAGTGGACGCAATTCGTTGGGTTCTTGGTGAGCAAAGTGCAAAAGCCTTAAGAGGGTCTTCTATGCAAGATGTGATTTTTGAGGGTACTGAAAAACGCAAAGGCTTGCCTACGGCTGAAGTGATACTCACTTTCACTGATTGTGAAAAAGAGTTAGGCACCGCATACAATGAAGTCGAAGTATCTCGTCGTGTGACTCGTGAAGGAGGCAGTGATTATTACATTAATGGAAAGATCGTTCGACTCAAAGATGTGCAACGCTTATTCGCAAACACTGGAGTCGGTCGAGTCTCATACTCCTTTATGCTACAAGGTCAAATCGACCAAATTTTATCGACCAATGCTTCAGAGAGGCGAACGATTTTTGAAGAAGCGGCTGGGATCACTTTATATAAGAGTCAAAGGAAAGAAGCACTGAACAAACTTGCTTTGGTAGAAACTAATTTAAACCGAGTAACCGATGTCATTGAAGAAGTTGGCCGACAGATCAATTCATTAAAACGACAAGCCAGTAAAGCTCTACGTTATCGTAGAATAGAGCATAGGTATAAACACCTTGATTTAGCCTTGTCTGCAAAACGTTATAGTGAATTCAGTTCCAATATGCAGGGCTCTTTAGACGAATCTGCAAAGCTTTCCGAAATCGTGAAAAAGCTCACAGATGAATTGAGCGAGCAAGAGGCACAATTGCTGACAAAGAAACAAGCACGCCAAAGTGTCAGTGAAAAAATTCAAGCCCAGCAGCAGAAAGTCTATGACTTGCGTTCAGAAAAAGAAAATGCCTCAAACCAATCGGAACTATTCTCAGTTCGTACCGAAGACTCTCTAGCTTTGATTGAGAATTTTAAAAAAGAAATCGCCGCGCTTGAATCGGAATTAACGCAATTACTCGATCGGGCAAAAGAAGAAGCAGAGACAAAACAAAAGCAGTTGAATTTGATGGGGGATTCCGACCTAAACCACCAAAATCAAGAAACCGAATTTGTGCAGTCTCAAGAAAAACTCAATGCCCTAGAAGCAAAATTGCACAGCAATCGTAATGCAGTATTTGAGATTGAAAATACGATCAATCGAGCAAGATCCAATTCTACTAGCTTTGAGCTAGAAATAAAAACTTATCAGGTTAAACATGCGGATTTAATCGAAAAACTCGTTACCTATAAACAGGAGATTGAGGTTTTCGAGGAGGCTTTTAAGGCCATTGCAAAACAGCAAACAGAGCACTCTGGAAAATTGTCCGAACTAGAAATTTCGATAACCCAGGCCCAAGACACCGCCACAAGTAAATTAAATGAATTTAGGCAGTTGCAAGAACGCTATCAGCAGGCGGACCGTGCCATTGCTAAAAAAACCGCTCATTTACATGTCTTACAAAATTTACAGGCAAAATTCGAAGGCTTTGCCGAAGGTGCGAAATCTATTTTAAGTGGTGGGCTTGGAGAGATTGTTAACGAGTCTTCCGTGGCGATTATTTCTAAAGCGATTAGGGTGCCTCAAGAATATACGCTAGGCTTGCAGACTTTATTAGGCATGGCTGTGGATGCCCTCTATATCGAAGACAGTAAAAAATCGATTCGCATTATTCGCGAACTCAACGAAAAACAACTCGGGCGAGTCTGTTTGCAAATAGATGCGAGCAATCGACAGTTGGCTAATCAGATGGATATCCCAAGTCACATAGTCAAGGTCGGTTCTATCGTTCAGATCAGTGAGCAGCATTTAGAGAGCACAATTACAAAATATTTGGAAGGCTGTTATTTTGCCGAAACGCTTGATGGATTTATTGATTTTTGGACAGAAAATCCCAATTTCCAATTCACACTAGTTGCGACAAAAAATGGTGAATTGATTGATGCACGTGGCTTAATTTATGGTGGGGCAGAATCTGGCAAAAAATCAGCAGGTGTCCTCGAGCGTTCAAGCGAAATTCAAGAGCTAGAAAAAGCCATTGCTGAAGATCGCAAAGAACTCAATGCCATTCGCGAAGAATACGAACAAGTCGAAGACCAGCGAAATAAAGCCACTGCCGAAGTTGAATCACTTCGTGAAGCATTAACAGAACTCAATAAAGTATCAGCTGCCTATGAGTCGGATGGGCGTGCACAAAAAGAAAAAATTGAGCGCACCGTTGAAGCCAGAGAGAAAACGGAGTCTAGTTTGAAGCACTTAGATCAAGAGCATTCCACACTTTTAGCAAATGCTGAGCGTTCAAAAGCTGATTTAGAAACTGCAGAAACGGCTTACAAGCGTTTGCGGGAAGAAAATGAGCAATGCGAAAAAGACATCGTACTCGTTCGTCAACATTTAGAGACACAGAGAGAATCCTTGGCAAATGTACGCTTAGAGTTAGCGGAAAAACGACAACGTTTATTGTCTGCCGATGAAGCTATTGAGCGTGCCCAAGGTGAGAAAAATAGTTTAGAAGCACGTATCAGCCGACGAAACCAAGAGATTAATAGCATTGAAGAGCAGATACGAAAATACAGAGAAGATTCCGCAGTAGCCGAAGCAAAAGCACAAGAAATTGAACTCACTCAAAATTCAGTCCTCTCGGAACTTGAAACAAATAAGGCTGAATTGAAAGAGCTCGACCTATATATCCTCTCAACCGATGAAGGACTATCGTCTCAGCGCAATGCACTTAAAGCTTCTGAAAAATCTTTAAATGAAATTGAAGTCAGCTTAGCCGAGCGACGAACAAAAATCAGCTTTCTCAAAGAGCGAATCCAAACAGACTATCAGTTGGATCTGACGACAGTTGATTGGCATTCAGAATACTGGGAAGCGGGCAATGAGTTAAGTATGGAATTTTCCATAGAAGGCTTAGAGGACTTTGACCTCCCTGCGAAAAAGGGTGCTAATAAAACAAGCGAGCCGACCGAAGAGGATCTTGAAGCGATGGCATCTTTAGATTGGGAAGCGATCGAAGCAGAAGTCAATGAATGCAAGGGGCGTATCACCAGTATGGGCCCAGTCAATGTTGATTCGATCGGAGAGTATGCAGATCTTAAAGAGCGTTACGATTTCCTTAAAGAGCAAAGCCAAGATCTTTGGGAATCGAAGAACCTTCTCGTTAAATCGATCGATGAGATTAATGCCACATCGCTCAGTATGTTTAAGGAAACATTCGATCAAGTGCGTGAAAACTTTATTTATACTTACGATAAATTATCAGGTGGAGGCACGGCAGATTTGCGTCTCATTGATTCTGAAGATCCACTTGAGTCAGGCATTGATATCATTGCACGCCCTCCAGGCACACGCTTGAAAAACGTTACGCTGCTCTCTGGTGGACAAAGAACCATGACTGCAGTTGCCTTGCTCTTCGCTATTTATTTGGTTAAGCCAAGTCCATTCTGTGTGCTCGACGAAATTGATGCCGCCTTAGACGATGCAAATATCGGCCGCTTTTGTGAGACCTTGAGAGACTTTACCTCTAAATCTCAGTTTTTGATCATCACCCATAATAAACGAACCATTTCGAATGCGGATACCGTGTTTGGTGTGACTATGCCAGAGAAGGGTGTCTCCACACTAATTTCTATGCGTTTTAATAAAAATGATGAGACGCAAATGATATCGCTTTCTTAACGATTAATTTTCAAATACTTTTTTCTTTCAGTGATTTATATTCCTTTTGAAATTTTTTCCCTTAGTTTAATCGTCCTAGGCTTATTATTTCTTTTGGTGCTCTGGTTTTACTATGATCGCAAAGAGAAACTAGCCTTTAAGAAAGAACAATTTGAGAAAGCATTTTACTGCATTAAATGCAATCATCTCTACTCAGTAAACCAAGATGTTGAAGTGAGTGATTGCCCGAAATGCGGATATGAAAGCGGGCGTCTCCAATTTTAAATATTTGCAAAACTGAATGATTGGTTTTGCTTTGTTTCTACAGTTAGTTTTTTTTATCATCATATGGCGGATACAATAGCAGTTTTAGATTTCGGTTCACAGTACACACAGGTCATTGCACGACGCATTCGAGAGTTGAAAGTATTATCTCGAATTTATCCTTACACAACTAAGGCAAGTCAGCTCAAAAAAGAGGGCATTAAAGGTGTCATTCTGTCAGGAGGCCCCGCATCCGTTTTGGCCAAAGGTGCCCCGAAGCCCGATAAGAAAATATTTGATCTTGGGATACCTGTTTTAGGAATTTGTTATGGCGAGCAACTCATGGCACATATGCTTGGAGGGAAAGTGTCCAAAAGCACGCATAGAGAATTTGGTCACGGCACCTTAAAGATTGCAAAAAAAGGAAAGCTCTTTGCTGGTTTGCCAAAGTCCTTACGCGTGTGGAATTCACACGGCGATCGCCTTTCTCGTTTACCTAAAGGATTTGAAGCCATCGCTTCTACGGAAAATTCGCCATACGCAACTATTCAAAATGCAAGTAAGGATTTTTATGGAATGCAATTTCATCCAGAGGTCGCACACAGTGAACAAGGCATCGAAGTCTTGCGAAATTATGTCATTAAAATTTGTGGCTGCAAACAAGAGTGGTCTATGTCCAGTTACATTGAGCAGTCCATCGAAACGATTCGTGAGCAAGTCGGTGACAAGCGAGTCATTCTCGGATTGAGTGGAGGAGTGGATTCATCCGTCGCTGCCGCATTAATTCATCGTGCAATTGGCAAGCAGTTAACCTGTGTCTTTGTTGATAACGGTCTCTTACGCCTCGATGAGCGAGAAAATGTCAAACGCCTTTATCAAGATCACTTTGATTTAGATGTCCGTGTCGCCCAAAAAAGTAATCTCTTTTTATCTCGATTAAAAGGCGTATCCGATCCAGAGAAAAAACGAAAAATTATTGGAAATACCTTTGTTGAAGTCTTTGATGAGGCGGTGACTCGATTGAAGCGCTCAGGCGATTATGCGTTTCTCGCACAAGGTACACTCTACCCAGATGTGATTGAATCGGTGGCCATAGACGGAAACCCTGCAGCCTTAATCAAAAGCCACCATAATGTCGGGGGCTTACCCAAGAAGATGCAGCTAAAATTACTCGAGCCATTGAGAGAGCTATTTAAAGACGAAGTTCGTGAGCTTGGATCACAATTAGGCTTACCCAAGGAAGTCGTTTGGAGACAGCCCTTCCCAGGGCCAGGCTTAGGTGTTCGTGTGATGGGCCCCATCCGTAAAAAAGATTTAGATGTCCTTAGAAAAGCAGATGCGATTCTTCACGAAGCAATGATGGAAGCCGATTTGTATTATTCTGTCTGGCAATCTTTCTGTGTATTCTTGCCCGTGAAAACAGTAGGCGTGATGGGCGATGAGCGAACTTACGAAAATGTGATTGCTCTGCGAATCGTTGAAAGTGTGGACGCTATGACAGCCGATTGGGCACGAGTTCCTTATGACGTACTTCGTACAGTGTCCAATCGCATTATCAATGAAGTGTCTGGTTGTAACCGAGTCGTCTTAGATATCAGTTCTAAGCCACCGAGTACAATCGAGTGGGAATAATTGAATTTTTTTAAATCATCTTTAAGTTACTGAAATATCCTTTAGCCTAGAGCCTTATGAGTACCGAACCCTTAGTTTTTTCAAATGATAGCCGCTTCAAGAAACAATTGGAGAGCTTTTGCCATAAAGGTGCAGTGGCAAGAGATGTTTCCAGTATTGTCAGTGAAGTTTTATCTGCGGTTCAAAAAAAAGGGGATCGTGCCGTTCTCGAGTACACTCAAAAATTCGATAAAGCTCAATTAAAAGCATCTGATTTAAAAGTCTCAGCCGAAGCACTGAAAGCATCCGAGCAATCCTTATCCGCTTCCGACCGCAAGGTCATTCGTGAGGCGATTCGTCAGGTCAAAGATTTTCACAAGCAGACTCTGCCAAAGAATTGGTCAGCGCCCAATCAGCAAGGCGGCCGTGTCGGTGAACGCTTTTACCCAATCGAACGGGTTGGCTTATATATTCCTGGTGGAAATGTTCCTTTAGTTTCTACTGTGGTGATGACAGCTGTTTTGGCTAAATTAGCGGGCTGCCCAGAAATTGCGGTCTGCACACCGCCTGATGCCAATGGAGAGATTGTGCCTGCCATGTTAGCCACTTTATCCATCATTGGAATCAGTGAGATTTATAAAATAGGAGGCGTGCAAGCAGTCGGTGCCTTGACTTACGGAACCAAGACGGTGAAACCTGTTGATAAGATATACGGCCCAGGTAACGCTTTTGTTATGGAAGCTAAACGCCAAGTACTTGGCACGGTTGGAATCGATCTATTGCCTGGCCCGAGTGAGTTGATGATCATTGCCGATAGTAAAGCTAAGCCTGAATGGCTTGCGGCGGATTTATTAGCCCAAGCCGAACACGGAAGTGGCAAAGAATTACTTTATTGCGTCAGCACGAGTAAAAGCTTGCTCAATCGTGTGAAAGTGGCTGCCGAAAAAGGACTCCAGTCCATTAATCACGCCGATAAATGTGCCAAGATTTTAAAAGATCGAACACTCTTTGTTGCTTGTTCAAATATGGACCAAGCCGCAGAAGTGGCAAACTACGTAGCACCAGAACACTTAGAGCTACAAGTCGCAGACAGTGCCATCGATGCCTTGACGAAAAAAATCCGCACCGCTGGGGCTATATTACAAGGCTATCTAACACCCACGGTCTTAGGTGATTTCACCGCCGGGCCAAGCCACACTTTGCCCACAGGCAGAGCCGGACGATTTTACAGCGGTCTTCAATTAATTGATTTCATGCGTCGTACGAGCACCGTTCGCTACAACGCCAAAAGCATTGAGAAAGCTGCACCCGTCGTTCGTGCCTTTGCTCGCTTAGAACAGCTTGATGCACACGGACGTTCTCTTGAGATTCGCCTAAAGAAAGATTCATGAGCGAACCATTCAATGCAGATAAATTAATCGTTTCTTGGGTGAAAGACCTCTCACCTTATGTCCCTGGTGAACAACCTCAAACTGAAGGTTGGGTAAAATTAAACACTAACGAAAACCCTTATCCTGCATCCCCTAAGATTGCTCAATCGATTCAAGAGCAAGTCGATTTACTGAGATTGTATCCAGAGCCAACTAGCCTTGCATTACGCAAAGTTATTGCTCAGCAATTCGACTTATCCGCCGAGCATGTGATCATTGGTAATGGTTCGGACAATATCCTCGATATGATCACCCGTAGTTTTGTTGGGCTAGGGCAGGCCGGTCATACCGTCCCTAGTTATTCCTTGTACCCAGTTGTTGTTGCTATGTCGGGTGGCGATTTGCTCAATATCCCTTTTGAAGAAAGTATGGAACTGCCTGTCGATACTATTGCCAATACGCCTGCCTCCGTCTTCTTTCTCACCAATCCCAATGCACCAACCGGAGTTTGCTTCTCCCTAGAATCCATTGAAGCGATACTCAAAAAAATTAAAGGCATCTTAGTCGTTGATGAGGCTTATATTGATTTTGGCGGACAGTCAGCAGCACCCTTACTGAAAACATATGAAAACCTGATTGTGGTTCAGACGTTTTCCAAATCGTACAGCTTGGCAGGACTCCGAGTCGGCTACGCGCTCGCCAGTCCCCAAATCATTCAAGTCCTCGACCGTGTCCGTGATGCCTACAATGTCGATCGCCTCGCACAAACCATCGCCCAAGTCGCCCTTGAAGATCGTGCACACTTTGAAACAAACTGCCAAAAGGTTATACAAACACGAAGTCAGAGCGAAGCATTTTTCAAATCCTTCGATTGGTTTACCTATCCCTCTTCGGCTAATTTTCTTTTTACGCAACCCAAAGATGCACAGGGAGCGACCGGCCCAGAAGTCGCCGCCTCACTTTTTGAATATTTGAAGTCCCGGAAAATATTAGTTCGTTATTTTGGGTCGCATCCTTTAACTTGCTCTTTTCTTCGAGTCAGTATAGGAACAGATAATCAAATGAAAACCTTTAATCAGGGGATAGAATCATGGCTAAATCAAGAACAGCAAAACTGACACGCAATACCAAAGAAACTCGCATACAAGCAGAGTTAAATATTGATGGATCGGGCGACTCTTCAATCGATACCGGTATTCCATTCTTTGACCACATGTTAACCTTATTCGCTCGCCACGGACTCTTTGATTTAACCGTCAAAGCCGAAGGTGATATTGATGTCGATTATCACCACACAGTTGAAGATACAGGGATCGTTCTTGGTCAATTAGTTAAAGAAGCCTTAGCGGAAAAAAGGGGTATTAAACGTTATGGTTTCTTCTTGTTGCCAATGGATGAATGTTTAGCCCGTGTGGCTATCGACCTCTCCAATCGACAAGCTTTTGTCTATAAAGTAGAGTCGAGTGACTCAATGGTGCGTGATTTTAACATCGGACTCGTCAAAGAATTTTTTCAAGCCTTTGCCAACGAAGCCTGCTGTAATCTTCACATTAATTTAGAATATGGTGAAGAACCACACCATATCGCAGAAAGTATTTTTAAATCATTTGCACGAGCGTTAGACAGTGCCACCCAAATAGACCCCCGCTTAGGTGACAGCATCCCCACGACCAAAGGAATGCTTTAAGTTAGGGAGTATGCGGTATGTCTGAGTCTAGGAAAAGTCCAAAGCTTGCAGTGATTGATTACGGAATGGGCAACCTCCGTTCCGTTGTCAAAGCATGGCAAGCGGTTGGAGCCGATGCCTCTTTGATACAAACGCCCGAGGAAGCTGAGTCCGCAGACGCCCTAGTGTTCCCTGGACAAGGTGCCATTGTCGACACGATGCAATTACTCGCAAAGACTGGCTTAGACCAACTCATCAAAGATTGGATTGAGCAAGATCGACCCTTTTTTGGTATCTGCCTAGGCTTCCAAGCCCTCTTTGAATTTTCCGAAGAAGGAAATACACAAGGTCTCGGTATTTTTGAAGGTTCAGTTAAACGCTTTCCTAACGCTTCAGAGACTCAATTAAAAGTTCCTCACATGGGTTGGAATTCCGTCCGCTTTCAAGAGGACTCAACACTTACCGAAGGCATTACGAGCGGAGAGGATCAGTTTTATTTTGTGCACAGTTATTATGTGGAACCCAAAAACAAGGCCTTGCATTTGTTTGAAACCGAATACGGTAAGCCTTTTTGCTCGGGCATCCGCTCAGGTAATTGTGTCGCCGTCCAAAGCAGGAACAAAACTCAACAAGTTAAAGGATTGCAACTCTACTCAAACTTTTTAAAAACCATTAATTCTTAAATAATTTAAGCAAAGAAAATACAAAATACATGGATCCAATTGGTATAGTACGACTCGGTGACGAAAATTTTGAGTTTCCAATCATGGAAGGGACAAAGGCTGAGCGTGCGATCGACTTGAGAACTCTCCGCAGCAAGACCGGTCATATAGCATTTGATGAAGGTTACGGAAACACAGGGTCCTGTGAAAGTGGAATCACCTTCATCAATGGAGAGAAGGGCATCCTACAACATCGTGGCTATCCGATTGAGCAACTAGCAGAACAGTCTACTTTTTTAGAAACGGCTTACCTGATTATTTATGGAGAGCTTCCTAGTGAAGTCGCCCTAAAAGCCTTTGAGCGAAATATTTTAAGCAACGCCACGCTCGATGCAAAAATGTATCCGATCTTTGAAGGTTTCCATCAAGACTCTCATCCTATGGCCATGCTCTCCTCGATTATTAATTCATTGTGCACCTACCATTCAGAGTATGCCACGAATAATCGTAAACTTGACCTAGAGCATTTCGACGCCGCTTCCTCTATTTTAATGTCCAAGGCCCGCACCATAGCCGCCATGATCTATCGTAAGAAAATGGGTCTGCCTATGATGGAGTCGGATTCTACGAAATCCTACTCAGAAGACTTTCTCAGTATGCTTCTCTCCAAGCCCGAAGTGCCCTATGTCGATACTTGCGGCGCTTCTGAAGCACTCGATCTATTCTTTTTACTCCATGCCGACCACGAACAAAATTGTTCCACCTCAACTGTGCGTATGGTCGCATCCAGTGGCACAAATTTATTTGCATCGATCTCAGCAGGTATTTCTGCACTTTGGGGCCCCTCCCATGGGGGTGCCAATATGGCTGTGATCGAAATGCTCGAAGCGATTCACGCCACCGGTGATGATGGTACAGGCTTCATTGAAGCGGCTAAATCAGGCCAAGCCAAACTCATGGGCTTCGGTCATCGTGTGTATAAAAATTACGACCCAAGAGCAAAGATTTTAGGTAAGAGCGCCGTCAGCGTATTAGAGAAAATCGGCATCAATGACCCATTGCTCGACATCGCACGCCGACTGGAACGAGCCGCCCTTGAAGACGAGTATTTTGTCCAACGCAAACTCTATCCAAATGTTGATTTTTACAGTGGCATCATCCTAAAAGCGATCGGCATTCCAGTTGATTTCTTTACAGTGATGTTCGCACTTGGACGTATTCCAGGGTGGATGGCCAACTGGAAAGAAATTGCGGAAAATCCTAAAAGCCGTATCCATCGCCCAAGACAAATCTACACTGGCTACGACGACCGCAACTTCGTCAAAATAGACAAACGTCCTTAATCAAGACATGTCTCTTTGATTATTTCTCTGTGTGTTCAGCACGGATAAAGGACTCGAGCTTGTAGCCCGTCAAATCTTGTATCCCTTTCAGCAAGAGCCACAAGGCGTACATGGTAATCACCAAACAAGGAATAGCGATCACCGGCCAGCTCCATAGCATCATACGAGCCACTTCTTCATTGTAGGCATCTGTCCCACTCGGACTGACTACAATCCAACGAGCCAGCACAAAATTCAAGACTGCACTGAAGACAAAAGAGAAGCCTAACCAATAGGTACAGCGTACTAACAGTTGATCAAAAGCCCCACGGCAACCTTTCTCCGCAAGTGCAGCATCTATTTTATCCACATCCATCAATTCAGGATTCAGCAAAAACGTACGCACTAAAGGATAAGGAGTCCGCAACGACACGATAACGGCTAAGCCAATCAACGCAGGGATCGCTGCCTCTTTCACCGCAAACCACTCAGTCGGAATCTCTAAAATCCCAATCCCGCCCGTCAACAAAACAGAAATTAAACCCAATATCGAAATGAAATTATATTTCTTTCGTGTGATTAGGTCGTAGAAAAAATAGCTAATTGGAAAGAGTAGGGCGATGAGCAAAATCGGCACCGCAGTATTTTCAAAATAAGAGGACAGCCAATCACCCAAAAATTGATCCCCTTTGTTCAAAATTAAAATGGGTAGCAAAATATTGAACCCCATGTTTAAAAACACATTTTCTTTTTTTGCAGAATTCGGAGACCCCGAACTCACCGATGCCGCTGCCTTATTTTTTGGTTCGCTTACCTCTTCCATTTCGTTCATAACGAACAATAACCTAAAAAACCTTTCAAATGTCAAAGACAAGTTCACTACGATGTTTAATCACCGCCGGGCCGACCCAAGAATTTATCGACCCCGTACGATTTATCAGTAACCCATCCACTGGCAAAATGGGCTTTGCCCTCGCTGAAGCCGCTCTCAAGCAAGGATGGTCGGTTGATCTTGTCTCGGGCCCCGTGAATCTTCAAGAGCCCGATGGAGCGATCCTTTATCCAGTCGTCTCGGCAGAGTCTATGTACCACCAAGTCGATGCACTCTTTGATGCCTGTGATGTTTGTATCATGGCCGCTGCGGTCAGTGATTTCACACCCATCGAATACAGCGAACTCAAAGTGAAAAAAGACACCGCCAAGCGTACCATCCACCTCGCCAAGACTATCGACATTTTAAAAACCATGGGCGAACGCAAACAAGCACAGTTCATCGTCGGCTTTGCTGCAGAAACCGATAATCTGGAAGCCAACGCCACCCATAAACTCCACGCCAAAAACTGCGACTGGGTCATCGCCAACAAAATCGGCGAAGAAGGTACCGGCTTCGGCTCGGACAACAACACCATCACCATCCTAAAAAAGGACGGCACCACTGAAACCCATGGCCCCACTTCCAAGCTCGCCTTAGCCCAAACAATCATTCAAGCTATCAGCGATACTTTAGACAACACATCGGAAAACACACCTTCCTCAGAATAAGACAACCACATCAGCACACAACACACCCATGAAAGCCGGAGGACTCGATAAAATTTTAGGACGACTCGAAGACTTAGACACCGTCAACCTAAACATCCTTGTGCAACGCTTAGCTCGAGAACGCAACCTTCAAGAAAGTGTCTTCAACACTATACAAGATGGCATCATCGTCATCGATTCCGAAGGACTTATCCAATACGCCAACCAAGCCGCCTGTCCACTGATCGGCTTAAAACCCAATGACATCGGAACTATCCAACTCTGGAAAATGGTGCCCGACCTCGCTCGCTCTGTCAGCGAAAACGAAGAGTATGAAAACAGCGCTAAACAAGCCGTCATCTCTCGAGAAATCCAAATCAACTATCCCGAAAAGCGTATCGTTCGTATGTACATGGTGCCGATAGATGCACCCGTCTCCAGTGACACCACAGGCGGGTATGTGGTCGTCTTATCCGACATCACCGAAGCCCAAATCAACCTCGAAGAAACCATCGAAAACGAACGCAGTGATTCAGTTGTCCGTCTCGCCGCAGGCGTCGCCCACGAGCTCGGCAACCCACTCAACTCACTCACCATCCATTTGCAACTCATCCAACGAAAACTTCAAGATGCACTCAAAGCAAACAACAAAGAAGCCATCGCCGAGTCAGTCGAAATTTGCCAAGGTGAAGTCAAACGCCTAGACGACATTATCAACAACTTCTTAGAAGCCGTCCGTCCCGTAGAGCCCGAACTCAATGAACTCAACCTCATCGCCCTGATCGAAGAAGTATTGCGTGTGCAAGAAGCCGAACTCTCCGACCGAAATATCGAAGTCAAAATTGAAGTCGAAGGCGAAGTCCCCAACATCCTCGGCGACCGAGGACAAATCAAACAAGTCTTTTTCAACCTCATCAAAAACGGTATGGAAGCCATGGCCGGTAAAGGACAATTAAAAATCCTCGCCCGTGCCGACGAAGAGCAAATCTATTTACAATTTGCCGACAATGGGTCCGGTATTTCCAAAGAAGACATCGCTAAAATATTTGATGCCTATTACTCCACCAAGACCGAAGGACACGGACTCGGTATGATGATCGTTCAGCGTATCATGCGACACCACGGCGGACACATCGCCGTCGAATCACAGATCGATGTCGGCACCGTCATCACCCTGCAATTCCCTCAACAACACATCCGCACCCGCATGCTCAAAAGCAGCGAGTAAATTACTTAAGTTAAGCTATCGAAGGCGGCGGAGTAGTTGGGTTCATCAGCGACTTCGGAGACTTGCTCGGTGTAGATTATAGTGCCGTTGGTATCGATGACGATAATGCATCGTGAAAAGAGTCCAGTGAACGCACCATCAATAATTTCGAGTCCGTAGTCTTTGCCAAATTGACCGGTTTTGAAATCGGAGAGGAAGGTGATGTGTTCGATATTCTCGGCTTCGGCGAAGCGGTTATGGGTAAAGGGTAGGTCACGAGAGACACAAAGGATGCGGGTATTTTCTCTATTGGCGACACGTTCGTTGAACTGCTTGACGGATAGGGAACAGACACTGGTTTCGAGACTGGGAAAGGTGCTGATGATTAAAGTTTCGCCTGAGAAATCAGCGAGTGTTTTCGTGGATAAGTCGGTGGCGGTTAATTGAAAGTCGATCGCTTGAGTGCCAACTTCTGGAAGACTGGCGATTGTATTGATGGGTGTTCCTTTTAAGGTTATTTGAGTCATA
>JAQCDT010000211.1 GCA_027620575.1 Verrucomicrobiota bacterium | reverse complement strand
CCAATTAGTAGACGGCTGAGTGGAGTATATGCCAATACCGCTATTATTAAAAGCCATGGAGAAAAGTCCCTGGGAATTTGATGTTAATAGATTTCCTCCCAGTAGATTACTGACACCCTTTGAGTTTTGTTTAGCAATAAAGTAAATCATGGCTGCATCAGAGATTGGTTCCTGCAGGCTAAGAGATTGGTTGAATCGACCATCAAAGGTCACGACAGGTTTGCCAGATAGGGATTTTTCCGCGTTGTTGTATTCAATCCAGGTAGGCATGCGTGATGAATTTGCTTCTACTGGGCTATTGTTGTTGCCTGAACGATCTGCCCAAAGGCTTATTTTATTTCCGAGCAAAAAGTCATTTTGGTTATCCTCCAAGCGATCATTATTGATATCAATTGCATCCAGCCAAAGAGCCAGTCCAGGTATCGAATCTGCAAATAAATTACCAAATTCAATGTTAAAGGTTCGACTTACTGGGGGAGCGGCGAAAAACTTTTCGTTTCCAGGTTGAGTAGCGGTAACTGTAAGTTCACCGGCATTTCGAAGGGTAACCGTGTTTCCCTTGATGCTAGCTAGGGAAAGATCAGAGAGAGAAAAATGAACAGGCAGACCCGAGTTGTTTGCTTCGGCTGAAAGATCAAAAGGGAAATCTCCAACTGAGCGATCGATTAATTCTCCGAATATTATATTCTGGTGAGACTTAATCACAGTCAGGTAATTGTATTCCGGAAGGGCTTTTTCGTAATCGCCATTCCCGCCTTGATTGGCGATGATTCTTGTGGTGCCTGATCCTACGATTTCAATTGTTTGGTAATCTCCTCCCTGATCATTAAATATGTTCGAAATGGATGCTGCAGCTAAAGCTTTATCGTAATAGCGAAGGTCATCGACCAATCCATGAAAGGAAAGCCCGTCATGCCCGACCATAAATTTACTAAAGCGAAAGTCGATTGCTTTGCTTCCGTTCGTTTCTTTAACAGAGCTATTCACATCGATGACAGACTTCCCGTCCGCATAAACCCGAAGAGACCCAGTCTCTAATTGATGAACCACAGCAAAGTGAGTCCAGTTTGAATCCTGGAGGATGTTTGTACTGGATGAATAAGTAGTGGGGGATTCATTTCCATCGGCGTAAAAATCAAAGGCAATCGATCCATTGCCCTCCTGCTTGTAAAAGCGGAAGTGATTCATTTCAGAAACACCGATCTTGGTTAAGATGTTCATCTCTGGGCTTCCGGGGGAGGATGAATTTAAATCTGGCTTTACCCAGACCGAGAAAGTGTAGTTGTCGTCCAGACGAATCGGACCAAAGTCAACCCTCCCCGAACCTCCATTTAGTTCAAGTGCTCCAGAAAATTTACCTTTTTTCCACGCCGAATTTTCTCCAATGGTAATTAAGTTACGCAAAGTTCCAGAGTTGTTTCTTTTTTCATCGTACGCTTCTGCGTATTTGGATTCATCAAATTTCCAATGAGATTTGAGATGGTCATCTTGGGTAACCTTTAACTTAGCTACATTTTCGTTCTCTATTTCATAGTAAATAGGTAAATTTGTAGATAGGTTAGTATCAAGATCGTAAGAAGATCCGTTCAGTTCAATCGATGCAGATGTGGCTGGAATTTGGTAGAGGTTCTGATCAAAAGAAATTCCCTGTCTCTTTTTGTTGCTAACAGTAAGCGTACCATCGAAATAGGTGAAGAAATATTTCGAAGATAGACCGCTTGATCCCACAATAGGATATTCGCCAATGGGCGTTGGGTTTTCTGGTGACCCATCATCTACCTCCACGCTTAAGGTGATATTCCGATCAAACTCAGACTCATTGTCCTCACCCACGAGCCCGATTAACTCATAGTCTAGCGGAGGATTTATTTCATCAGGCTTTCGATAAAAACTTTTGATTTGTACCGATAATTCCTTCTTGGAGATTATAAATTCATCGAGAACTTTAGGAGCAGCCTGGTAGGTCACACCTTCGTCACCAGGTTGAGAACCTTCTAGCTTAACTGTGCCTGGTTTGAGTACTGTTAAAGTTGTTGGCATCTGGTTGGATGATAATTCAGCGAATTCTGCTCCTTCCACGATTCTCACCGAAACTGGAAGCCCAGAGGTGCTTGTCCAATTCAAATCAATGGATTCGTCCCCATACTTTACTGAACTTAATTCGTTAAAAAGAATACTTTGTGAACTTGGGTTTACAAAGAATGTCATATTCTGTTCGTCTGCACCTGAGTAATTCGAAGCCACGATTGTGACATTAAAATCAAGCCCAGTTTTCGTGGGAGTTCCGAATATTAAGCCTGACTTAGGATCAATTGATAAACCCGGAGGAAGTCCGGTAGCATTAAAATCAGTCGGTCCTCTTAGTGTCTCTATTTGATAGAAAAACTCTTCGCCGAAAGTGCCTACCAAACTTGAATCTATAAAGTTATACGCATTATCCCTTTCCGAACTATTTAATGCATGTGAGTATACTCTGAAGTCGTCAATATAGCCATGGAAGG
>JAQCDT010000210.1 GCA_027620575.1 Verrucomicrobiota bacterium | reverse complement strand
AACAAATTCCTCATTTACATTGTCCACAGTACCCCACCTTCTTTTTTCTTTTCGCAGGTGAAAAGCACTGCAGATTTTGATTGGAATATACAACAAGAGCATCCACATAAAACTGCTTGTTTGGATTTTGTCGTAAGAATCTCTGACAACTTTTAAGCGAGCTTCCATCAACGAATGAGCAATATAAAAATAGTGAATTGGGTTGATGTGACCTCCGGTTGATTCCAATTTACGATCTCCAACTTTAAGAGGTCCAAACAAATTCCAAAAACCACAAAATAAAAACCTTGTGCGGGACTTTAGGTTGAGAATATTTGGCGTACTAAGAATAACATATCCACCAGGTTTAAGAACTCTCGCTATTTCACTTAAAGTAAAACGGTGATTCTCTATGTGTTCAATAACCTCAGTGAAAGTGACGAGGTCGAAAGTATTATCTTCATAGGGAAGTTTTTCGGCATTGAGATCGCAAATCTCCACAGTTTGCCCATCTAACTCCATTAAACCATCCGTGTAGTCACATGCGTATGGCTTTATATCAATTTGAGAACCGATGAGTTTTATAAGCTCACCATTACCTGCACCAACATCCAAATAATTAATCATTTGACTTGAAGAAGTAAAACAACGACAAGCCTCTCTGTAGACAGCAAGAAGAATTTTTTCCGTGCTTAGCCCAGCCGTATTAATCTTAAAATTTTTATCCATTTTTCTTAATTTTGTAAATGTCTGTAAACCATAGTAATAACTTTTTAACGAATTTTACCGAGAAATTTGAATCATGCTTATCGCAATCAAGTTCGAAAAGAAACTTTGGTGCATCGAAAATTGGCCCGGTAACATTTTTATTGGTAACACTGAAGATAGCCGCAATAGGTGTTCCCATCAGGTTTGCCAAATGCATGGCACCTGAATCATTGCATATTAAAAGATCTAAATCCTTAAACTTTTCTGAAAGTTGAACTATTGTTGTGTTGCCTGAATAGTCTTGAATATTCATGACGCTCAAGTGTTCAACGATTTCACTACATATTTTGCAATCCTTAGAAGTACCGAATAACTCAACCTTGAACTCAATCTTGAACTTTTCAAGTCCTTGTTGAATGCCTCTACATATTTTTACCCATTCAGAAACTGGGAGCCTTTTCTCAGGCGTGTTCATTGAACCGGGGGCAATACCAATTTTAATTGAATCAAAAGAATGCTCAAGCGAACATCGGAATGCCGAGAGAGAGGAAAGTGGTAGTTTTTCTCGAAGGCCGAAATGATTTAGCATCTTTTCCCAAAGGATGATTTGATGAATCTTTGTACTGCATCCTTTTTCTGACTTATAAAAATCAGTCAAGAATGGACGACAATGGTCTCGCACTAATCCAAATCTATTTCCCGCACCAACCAGAAATGTCTCGATGTCACCACGGAGTGAATTACTAAATAAAAGATTAGCATCAAAAAAATACCTTCTGTATGAAAGAAATTCGAAGAAATATCCTATCCGGGACCTTTGATTTGGTAGTTCAATAATATCTTCAGCTATCCCTAGGTTTCTCAGCCATTCCGCATACTGCTTCATGCAAAAGAGAGAAATCCTTAGATCTGGACGACCCTTCTTGATAGCAATGACTAAAGGAATGGACATAACGATATCCCCAAGCCAATTTGGCATTCTGACAGCCAATCTGTTTGCTCGATCTTTGGTTTCTTCGAAACTTAGATGACGGAACTTGTCCTGAAGCTGAAAATACTCATGACTCATGTTATTGGTCTTCCACTTACCATGACTCCAAAGCCACTCAGGGAAACCGCTCGAGCAAGCCATTATATTTGATGCTAGTAAATCATGACATTTACCAGATACATTGCCTTCTCTCTCGTCCAAAATCTTAAGTTCGAGCTTGGAGCGAAAGAAGGATACCCTTCGTGCAACTGCGTGCACGCAAATTACCCTCTCGTTTTTAGCGAGAAGGCCGGGGAGGGGAGAAACAGAGCAAACCCTTCCCAAGAACTTAGCCCCCCCCCCTCGAAGCCCAGCATTTTGATCATAAAGCAAAGCGAGCCAGTTAGCTGCTTTTAGAGGACCCCTGTCTCTAATGATCCCTTCTTTTCTTGAAAAGGTTTTGATGCCGACTTTTTCACGTGCTTTCGTAATCCACTCGTCCAAAACTGGGTTTTTATTGGGCCGGTAAATTGCACCAAGGGATTTTCCTCCAAAGGGACGGAACAACGGAGAAGTGGCAAGCGTTTCAAAAAGACATGTGTGTGGGATAAGCATCAACACGGGCCGACCACTCAGTCTGAGTTCCTCTAACCTGCTAGAGGTTTTCTCATCATAAAAAACAGTCCGCCTTCTTTCCTCGCCACTCATGAAAGGGTAGCAGAGTGAGAAAAAGCCCATCTCAAACATTCGGGCAGAAGATTCAAAAGCGACACTCTTTACCTTGGATAGTGACCAATTGGGAAAGACATGGGAGAGGTTGGACAACAGTAAACGCCAACGGGCATTGGGTAC
>JAQCDT010000209.1 GCA_027620575.1 Verrucomicrobiota bacterium | reverse complement strand
AAAAGAAACAAAGTGGCATTTTGATTGACATCGCTTTTCGACATTTTTCTAGATGGGTCTTGTAGGGACATTATTCTTTGGCCTTGTTTTGCAATATAAGGTTCAGGGATATTAAAGGTATCTGAATATTTGTGATTAAAACGCTGAGCAAGATTTCGACACAGTTCCAAATGCTGTTTTTGATCAGCACCCACTGGAACGGAATGAGCATTGTACAACAGTATATCTGCAGCCATCAGTACTGGATACATCAATAATCCAGAATTTATAAATACTTTGGATTGAGCATCCTCTTTAGAGCTGGAATCATAATCATTGTTTAATTGCTTAGTTTTGTCTTTAAACTGAGTCATTCTTTGCAACTCACCAAGTGGAGTCATGCAACTTAATATCCATGCTAGTTCTGTATGACCTGTCACATGGGATTGAACGAAAATATTGGATTTCTTCGGATCCAGTCCACAAGCAATATATTGTGCGACACATGAAAGTGTATTTTTTCTTAAATCTGCTGGAGTATAATCCACCGTAATTGCGTGAAGGTCCACAATGCCAAAGAAACAATCATTGGATTCAAGCATATCGGCCCAATTCTTAATTGCCCCAAGGTAATTACCAATAGTAAGTCCACCGGTTGGCTGTGCGCAGGTTAAAATAACGGGTTGTGGGTCACTCATAATAGTTAGCTTATTGGATGACTAGTTAATTTCGACATAAATTACAATAACAGACTGCTTTACCATTCTCATTGCGATAACGAAATTCAAGCTCTGGGTTTGAGAGATCGCTCTTACCACATTGAGCGCATAGATGCATCGCATCATTTGTGGATTCAGATTGTTTGCGGCGAGCATCAGTTCGTTTTTTCTGCTTTAAATAGAGCTTGATCGTATCGTAAAAGAACACGATGAAAATAATCACGCAAATAAGCATTAATATTTTATCCATTAGCGTTACTGCCCCAAGAAAAGACAGTACATAAAAGACAGAGGAAATAAGTGCCAAATATTTGATCTTTAAGGGAAGGACAAAAAATAACAGCATTTCATATTCAGGATTAATGACTGCAAAAGCTAAAAATATAATGAAAAAGAAGCTGTAAAAAAAGACTTGAGGATTAACAAAGACAAGAAATTCAGAAGGAATCCATAGAAGTAAAAATGCGGCAATAAGAGTGCTGGCAAAAACAAATAGGCAGTACAGATTTAATAAAAAACACCCCCAATACGCTTCAAGATACTGCGATATTATTATAAAAACATACCAATTTATGATTAAATAAAGTAAACCCATGCCTAAATCAGGAATGGCTGGTGGTATGAAGCCAAAAGTGAACAGTCGCCAGACTTGCCCTTCACCAATAACTTTAGCGGGGATTAATAAAAGGGACTCTAGACTAATCAAACCAGAAAGAATCAATAGATAAAATACTGCCTGAAGACCTACGATATAAAATCCAATATTTTCTATCGTCCAATCTTTGTACTTTGCTTCCAGTCGCTTTAGTTTTTCAATAAACATAGAAAATCGTTATCCAATCATATTTAAAATAAGAATATGCAACAAAATGCAACTTGCTAAGGCGGACACGACATCGTCCAAGACACAACCAATTCCTCCTTCGATGCGCTCGAGGTTTCGAATACCGATTGGTTTTAAAATATCAAAAAAACGAAAGAGCAAAATGCCAGTTAAATATATGGGCCATCCACCCGCCGCTAAAACATTAGGATTAAATGCATTTAATCCAAGGAACACAAAAGGAACGGCAACAAATTCGTCTAATATAATAGCGCTAGGATCTTTTTGCATCATATGCTTTTCAGCTGCATCACAAATGGCTGCGGCAAGGTAGGTTATGATACATAAAGCAAATGTGTAAGCAAAGGGGCTGAAATAATGAAACGTAATCGCATAGAAGAAAAACCCCAATATCGTACCAATTGTGCCAGGCATTTTACTTTTAGAGCCAACATTTCCGAGTGTCGCTAGATTCAGTACTAATTGCTTTGGCAATAGCCGAGCCCAAAAAAATGTATGAGTTAATTTCATCGGTGTTTAAGAAAATATTTAATGTAATGAATGCCAGAACTTACACTCAGAATAATGGATGCAACATAAATAAAATAGGCAGATAGAGTCAATGTGTGAATGATTGATCCGTTGTTCACTTGAGATTCTAAGGGATAGGACTGAATTAAAGAAATAACCATTCCTATTAGTAGAAAGAGAAATTGAAACACAGTTTTAACCTTACCTGTATTAATCGCCCCAACAAAAATATTTTTTTGATGTAAGACGTAACGAATCCAAGTCACGATACTATCTCGAGCAATATGAATCACTAAAAAGAAAGATAGTATCCAAAGTGAAAAAATATTTAAGTAAATCAAGCAGCTAAGCACCCCGAAAAAGAACACCTTATCTACAGTGGCATCGAGTGATTTTCCCAATCCAGAAATAGCATTAAATTTTCTTGCAATATAGCCGTCTAAATAATCTGTAAATATTGAGATACCA
>JAQCDT010000208.1 GCA_027620575.1 Verrucomicrobiota bacterium | reverse complement strand
TTACTTTACTGACAAAAACTCATACAGTGAATTATTGTGCAGCTTGTTTTTCTACGATTGCTTTAAAGATTTTGATTATATACAAATCGTTCAAACAGATTGCTGGGTTTTTGAAGACAGGTTAGAATATTTCACCACAAAAGCCTTTGATTACATAGGTGCTCCGTGGATGGTTGGTGGATTTGAGGGAGAGCCACAAAATAAATTATGGAAAGTAGGAAACGGTGGATTTTCGCTAAGAAAAGTCGAAGCTTTTTCTTCAATCTTAAGACAAATTAGTTGTACGCGAAAAGGTCTCCTGCCAGTTTTCAAAAACAGGTACCGTGGATTGGTTAAACTACTCAAAAATGCTGGCTTTAGGAATAATCTCAGGCATTACCTTAAAAAAACTCCTGGTGAAGATATTTTTTGGTGCATTTATGTTCCCACAATCTTCAACGATAGTGAGTTCAAGATAGCTGATTTACCTACTGCTGCTCATTATTCTTTTGAAGTATTGCCTGAATTTTTATTCAACGAGATTACGAAGGAACGCTTACCTATGGGTTGCCATAACTGGTTAAATAATAACCCTGATTTTTGGAAAAACTATATCAAGTATTAAAATAAGAATCTCAATTCTCCATCCTTACTTGGAAAGCAGATTGCCTGAGGTCCAAGCAGGTCTTTACCCCAAGCACCATCTTTGGGGCATTGACGCTCTTGAAAAACATGATGATTTTGAAATCGATTGGATAAAAGTAGATAATTCAGGTTTCCACCCGTTAGTGGAAAGAATGCTGAATAGATCGATTTTTCGTGGTTCACTAGGAGTGAACATTGAGCGGTCAATTATCAGGGCCTCACATAACTCTGATTTGATTTACTCAGTTTGTGGACCACCAGGTGTCGCAAAATACTTGAATAATAAAGTCATTTCATGGGTGTTTCGTCCCTTTGAAAAATCTGCACGAAGTTTTATCAATTCCTACAGTCATGGCAATTTATCTGCAAATAAAGCTTTTTTTTGTTTAACCCCTAATGCAGAAAAATATTACTCCCAGTACGCGAAATCAAAGTTTACACCTTGGTGCGTAGACTTAGATTTATTCGACGGAAAGCTTAATACCCGTAACCAAGATGCTCCTTTTTTTTTAGCAACAGGGAAAACAGGCCGTGACTATGCAACCCTTGTGAAGGCAGCTCCCTTAGTTAAGGCAGAAATAAGAATTATTGGTCCCAAAACACAAAAGCCTGATAAACTTCCGCCTAATGTGAATTGGATAAATACCACTTCCGATCCACCGGACCAGGCAATTGACTACCCGACTCTTCGCGATTGGTATTCGCAGTCTATTGGAGTTTGTATTCCGCTAAGTGGTGATGCCGAAGACACTTGTGGATACACAAATATGCTCGAGGCTATGGCAATGCGCAAACCAGTATTAATGACTAAAAGTGGCTGCTTACACATAAGTCCTGGAACTGATAGTTTTGGTATAGAGATAATGCCAGGAGATGCTCAGGGGTGGGCACATGCAATGATTCATCTTCTGAAAGATAGTGACAGAGCATTAGGGATGGGAAATCGAGGACGAGTGATCGTTGAAAGAGATTTTACAATTGAAAGCTTCAACAAGGATGTACTCGAATTTATACAAACTAATTTAAACAAAATTTGAAAGGAAAAGGTAAGATTTTTATCAGTGTGGTAATACCGACTTATGAACGACCTAATGATTTGAGGGTTTGCCTGCATTCGTTAAAGGAAGAATTTCAGGTGGATTCACCAAATTATGAAATTATTGTTACAGATGATTCTAAGTCGCATATATCCAGGAGGATGGTTGAAAGGGAATTTCCAGATGTATCATGGGGTAAAGGAAAGCAAATTGGCCCCGCTGGGAATCGTAATGCAGGTGTAAGTCGAGCTACAGGAGAATGGATTGTATTTATTGATGATGATTGTATTGCAGACCAACGATACATCTCCGCTTATTGTAATGCTATACTGCAAAATCCAGAAACCGTTCTTTTTGAAGGCAAAATATATCCTGACAGACCAAGAAGAACTTGGGCAGAATGTTGCCCAGAAAATTCAAATGGAGGAATGTTTTGGACAAGTAACCTATGCGTTAAAAAGTCTACTTTTCTCGAAATAGGTGGATTTGATGAAAGATTTAGGGTGGCTTATGAAGACATCGATTTTGCTTACAGAATCAAATCGAAAGGATTTAAATCGAAGTTCATAAAGAATGCTTCAGTATGCCATCCGTGGAGGACCTTAAAAAACGAGGGTAACAATTGGAAACCCAAGGGGTTTGAGATTTCTGAATTGATCCTTTTTATTAAAAAACATCCAAGTGCAAAAGAACATAACTCTAGATTAGTTTATGTAAGGCATTTAAAAAGAATGATGACAATGGACTTATTGAAGTGTTTATTTCAGTATAAAGGAAAAGGTATTCAGACGCTTATTTCACAAATAATGACAACTATACTGATTATAAGGAAACTTTAAATTATTAATTATTAAAATAAGTA
>JAQCDT010000207.1 GCA_027620575.1 Verrucomicrobiota bacterium | reverse complement strand
TGTCTCCGAAATCAAAAGTAGTAACAGTTATTATTTTGGTGAATCTTGTGGGGAAAATCAAAATGAGACTGAAGAGTATGCTTTAAAACAAATGCTAACCTCCATATCGGTTCGTGTTACGAGTGATTTCAAATCTTTTAATAAAGTCAGAGAGAGTGAGAATAACGTAGACTACGAGCGAGATGTTGAAAATGTAATTCAGACGTATACTACGGCTTCACTTACTAATCTACAGAGTTTCAAAGAGCCTAGAGACTGTGGTATTTACGTTTTATTCTATATTAACAAGGAAGAAGTCAACAGTATATTTGATAATAGAAAGCAGCTAGTGAAAGATATATTTGATAAAGCTAGTGAGTACCAATCAGTATCTAACTATGCTAATGCACTTAAGTACTATCACTTTGCCAATGTATTATTGAACTCCATTCCAGTGTCTAGGTTGGAGCATAATGGAGCCAGTCTAGAGGTTGAAATACCATCACGCATTACTGATATAATTGATGGGGTTAGATTCGAACTTATTGAAGATGAAATGGTCAATGATAAACGGCGCGCAATCACCTTAGCAGTAAGTGTTAATGGTGAATTAGCAGCATCTTTAGATTATGACTACTGGGATGGTAATGCTCAGATCTTTACCAAATCACAGGATGGGTTAAGTACAGTTACTTTATTAGGTTCTAGTACTCAATTTAAAGATCTAAGTGTGTCTATAAAGTATAAATACTTCGAAAATAAGGATGAAATAAAGGAAGTAGGAGAGTTATGGAATTTGGTTAATACCGCATCAATTTCATCTCGGCAAACTATTTCACTAACTAAAAAGAAACCGCGAAAACCAGCTATAGAGTTAAGTGATATCGAGGATATAAATGCTAAAGAGATTACAAATGAAGAGTTGGTTGAACTCTTGCCAGAAAACTTGAACAATATTGTTAATTACTTTAATGAATCGGAATTCCCTGAAGCGTGGAATGAAGATCAGTTTTTTTCTGATAAAGTAGCGGCTATAGAAAGATTAAATAATCTAGATTTATCAACTAAGTCTGCCCGTAGGAATATTGATAAGACCTATGATGGATGGGAGTATCGTCAGCTCAATGGGACAACATTTTATCCTACTATTAATCTAAGTGCTAAGGAGTATTTGATTCCTGATTTTGATGCCCTGGGTAATTTGATAGATGTTAATTTTGGAATCATTGATGGCATGTACGATGAATTCAAAAGAGCCTCTACTTTTGGTAATGACTGGGAGAAGAGGCAAGTTATCATCAAGTTTGTTGAAAAGTATAGAACAGCATATCTAACAAGAGATATATCGCAGCTTAGTACTATGTTTGCAGATGAGGCGGTAATTATTGTAGGTAGAGTTCTACAAGCTGATCCTGATGATAAATCACGCTATGAAATTGATCCAACAGGCGATCAACCAGATGTTGAGTATCTTCGTTTTACCAAACAAAATTTCATTGCTAGACAGGACCAAATATTTAATTCCAGAAGAGATATTCATTTAGGTTTTTCAACCTTTGAAATAAGGAGAAAAAATAATGATGATGGAGTATATGGTGTTACCATGAGGCAGCACTATAATTCAGATGGGTATGCCGATGAAGGACACTTATTTTTGCTGATTAATTTCAACAATGATAAGCCAAAAATATATGTAAGAGCCTGGCAACCTGATGAATGGAATGAAGATAATCTATTAGGGCTGTCTAACTTTAACATAAACTTTTAGAAGTGTTAAAATTTGTTCATGATTTAAGTTCTTGGAGGGGTAAAGCATTCAATTTCATTGTATATGGAATGATATTGTTTACTTCAATACTTTTCTCTGTATCTACTCATCCATCTATTACACCCTTACAAAAAGCCTCACTCGAAACTTTATTTTTTGCCAGTTCAGTTTTTTTTCTTTTTGAATATGTGATTAGAATAATTGCAGCAGATAAAGCCACTAGCTACATATTCAGCTTTTATGGCTTTTTTGATTTTTTAGCTATTATCCCATTATTCGTTGGTATACTCGCTAGTCTTCAGAGTCTTCAGAGTCTTCAGAGTCTTCGATTATTACGATTCCTTCGTCTTTTAAGTTTGGTAAAACTTTTTAAACTAACTCCTGCATTTACAAGACTAGCTAAGGCATTTAAGAACATTAAAAGTGAATTAACCATATTTTTAATTGCCGCAATAGTTTTAATATATCTATCAGCAGTAGGTATATTTGTATTTGAAAATGCAGCTCAACCAGAGGTATTCAATTCAATTTTCGATTCACTTTGGTGGGCTGTGGCCACATTGACTACAGTAGGTTATGGTGACATTTATCCGATTACGATTGCAGGTAGAGTCTTCACTATTTTTATTGTGTTTATTGGATTAGGGATCATTTCTATTCCAGCAGCTCTACTATCTTCAGAACTTATGAGGAAGCAATGAGAACGGTATTTTTTATTCTATGCTCGATTTTGATATCTATATGGGATGCTAGCGCTCAATGTATTTTTAAACCTTTAG
>JAQCDT010000206.1 GCA_027620575.1 Verrucomicrobiota bacterium | reverse complement strand
GATTTGAAGGAAAATTCTGAGTACAAAATGGCTAGACAGGATCAAGATTTATTACTCGCACGCAAAAATGAGCTAGAAGTTAATTTATCAATTGCGAATGTCACTGATTTCACTGATGCCAATAAAGATACTGTAGGTATTGGCAATGTGGTTACATTAAAAGAAGGTTCATCCAACCAAAGCCGTAAGTATTCTATATTGGGTGCTTGGGATAGTGATCCAGATAATGACATTCTTTCTTACAAGACTCCATTGGCTCAAGGTATCATAGGCAAAAAAGTCAATGACACAGTGAGTACAAACATTGATGGAAACGAGGAACAGTGGACTATCCTTTCAATTGAGCGTTGGGTAGACCTTAATTCTTAAAGTGGCACACCATCATCCCTAGAATTACTGGGGTTTTGATTTTAATTATACCTAACTCAAGCTGTGTTTTTTGTAGGTGCAATTACGCAGGATTTACATCGCCTGATTTGTTCAATTGTATGCTGACTTTCGATTTAAACAAAATTATCGCAGCAATTATGAGAACCGCACCAAGCAAATAGGCTATTTTATCTCCAAGCAAGAAGTACATACTTGAAGCAATCACTGGTCCTATCGTTCTTGCAAATGATCCAGCGGAACGAAAGAGACCTAATATTTCGCCTTGTTCCTTTTCGTTTGCTGATAAAGAAACGAGTGCACTCATCGAAGGGCTAGTTAAACCAATAGACAGAGCCATAAAAGCTAGTGCGATAAAGAATAGAGTCAGGCCAGTTGATTGAGATAATAAAATGAAGGCGACCACTCCTGACACCAATCCCATTGATGATAATTTATATTCACCTAAGACTGGACTGAATCTTCGAACTAGAAGACCTTGAGTGAGGACTAGTAGAATCCCTATATATACGAACATAATTCCATTTTGAACCGTAGAAAAAAGGAAGCGATCAACTGCAAGAAAAGTTAAGGTAAACTCCATGCCACTAAAAGCCGTCATGTAAATAAGGTAAGTGAAATTTAAAGACTTAATTTGCTTATTTTTATGGCGAAACAAACTGAATAATTTAAAGGGCTCAGCCTGGGTCTTATTTCTAGACTCAACAGGTAGGGTTTCTTCAAATTTGAAATAAACCCACGCTAAATTTATCAGAGAAAGTAATAAACTAAAGAAAGCCGTAATCGAAAAAGGATTTATGCCAAAAGATACAAGGGAAGGGTAGCTTTCTAAAAGATTGAATTGACCTAAAAATCCTCCAATTGCAGGTCCCATGATGAATCCAAGTCCAAATGCAATTCCAACGATCGCCATTCCTGAAGTACGCTTTTCTTTTGGCGTGACATCTGCAACAACTGCGGTTGCTACTGATAAATTACCGCCCATTATTCCACCCACTAAGCGTGCAATAACCAGTATCCAAAAATTGCCCGATAAGCCCCAGATTAAATAACTCAATGCAAGTCCAGCAATGGTGATTAAAAGAATTTTTTTACGACCATGGGTGTCGGAGAGACTACCCCAAATTGGAGCAAAGATAAATTGAAGTAAGGAATAAAAAGAGCCAAGTATACCACCAAATAAAATTGTGGTTATAAATTTAGGATCTGGATGCGAACTGAGCTCTGCGATTTGATAGAGTGGTGCAATAATCTTTGTTAAGAGACTGCTAGAATTTGCGGTACCACCTTCAGGAATATAATAATCCAGTAGATCTGGAAACAGAGGGAAGATGATAGAAAATCCAACTAGGTCCAGGAATAGAGTTAAAAAGATGATTTTAAGCGTTTGCGGCCCTTTTTGAGTATGGGAATTCATAGATATGCGACAGGGCAATTAATTATCTTTGTAATAATTAACAAGTGCTTGGTGTACGTTTTCTGGGATTAATTGCTTTTCTCTATCTGTAAATTTAAAGACTTGTTTAATTAAGTGTGAGCTAGTGAAAAAATGTTCCTCTGTTGGCATTAAATAAACGGTCTCAATTCGATCATTAAGGTGACGGTTCATTTGTGCCATTTGGAATTCGTATTCGAAATCTGAGGCTACCCTAAGTCCTCTTATGAGTGCTACAGCTCCTAATTTATCGGCTAAATCCACAATAAGTCCATCAAAGGCAATCACTTCAATATTACTGCAATTCTCGAAATTTTCTTGGATCAATTGCACACGCTTTGCTTCGTCAAACATAGGTTGCTTACTTGCATTCCGGGCAACAGCAACAGTGATAGAGTCAAATAAGTGACTTGCACGATGTATAACATCAATATGCCCATTAGTGATTGGATCAAAAGTACCTGGATAAATCGCTTTTCTCATACTTAAATATAATTAAATTATAATGTCGAAACTTACACAAGATATTATAAAGATAGGCAATTTAATAATTTTTTAGCCTCACTCCTCTTATTTTGAAACATTTGCCTAATATTTTAACGCTTTCTCGTTTTTTTGCCATTTTTGTTATCGGTTACTTCTTATTTGAAAGAACTCCAAATAGCCAATGGATAGCCATTGTCCTATATGGTATCTCAATATTTACAGATTA
>JAQCDT010000205.1 GCA_027620575.1 Verrucomicrobiota bacterium | reverse complement strand
AAAAGAGCAAGTTGCTGAAGCGCTAAACACAAAAGGGATATACTCCACAATGCGCCACCCTCTCTACGTTGGCAATTATTTTATGTGGATAGGAATTGTGGTGTACACCATGAATATATGGTTCTTTTTGTTGGTATCACTCGCTTTTTGGCTCTATTATGAACGTATCATGTTCGCCGAAGAACGCTTTCTAGAACGTAAATTTGGACAAGATTACTTAGATTGGTCGCTCAAAGTTCCAGCGTTTGTTCCAAGTTGGAAAAACTACGAAAAAACACAAATTCCATTTTCCTTGAAGACTATCTTAAGACGAGAATACAGTGGAGTAACAGCTACGATACTTGGTTTTTTATTCGTAGACTTTCTCAGAGACTGGTTCATGACCGGGGAAATTATTTATCGCCCATATTATGGAATAGGACTTACTGTCGCGATTGCAATATCTTTGGTTTTCAGAACACTTAAGCACAACACTAAATTACTTTACGAAGCTGACCGCTCTTAATTTTAGAAATAAATCTTTTTAATATGACAATTAAACACATTACAACTGCACTCGTATTAGCATGCTCAATGGTATTTGTAGTTTCTGGGCAAGAGAAAAAAGAGAAACTAGCGAAAGGTCTTTATGCGGAAATCGTTACTGATAAAGGTATAATCTTACTCGAGTTGGCGGATGAAAAAGCGCCTTTAACTGTTGCGAACTTTGTTGGACTTGCAGAAGGAAAGTTGAAAGTATTTGATACAATAGAACACACGAAACCATATTATAACGGCGTCAAGTTTCACCGTGTTATTGCCAATTTCATGATTCAAGGTGGTGATCCAACGGGAACTGGTTCTGGTGGACCAGGATACAAGTTTTTTGATGAAGCTGATAACGGTCTAATGCATACTGGGCCTGGTATCTTGTCAATGGCGAATGCCGGACCAGCAACAAATGGTAGTCAATTTTTTATCACACATGTTGCTACGCCTCATTTAAATGGTAAACATACTGTATTTGGAAAAGTTATATCAGGACAGGATGTTGTAGATGCCATCGCACAGGGTGACGTAATGAATGAGGTAAATATTATCCGAAAAGGATTTAAGTGCAAGTTTGGTTACAAGCCTTCTAAAGTTTTTAAAGCGGAATATGCACGATTAGCAGAACTGGCTAAAATAGAGGAAGAACGCAAGGCAAAACTTAAAGCCTTAGACAATGTTCGTTTAGCGGAGTGTAAAGCAAGAGATATCCCGGAATACAAAGCTTACTTCTATGAAATGATAAAAAAAGATCACCCAAATGTACTTCAAACAGAAAGTGGGTTAGTATATGAAATTCTTGAAGACGGAACAGGAGAGCACCCTGAAAAAGGTGACGGCATAGCCCTTCATTACACTGGAACGCATGTGTATGGCGATAAATTTGACTCGTCTGTAGATCGCAATGCGCCTTTGAACTTTGATTACCTTGTTATGGGACTCATCCCTGGTTTCAATGAAGGCGTAGGATTATCCAAAGAAGGAATGAAGATTACACTCTATATTCCTTATTATCTCGCTTACGGACCACAAGGCAGAATGCCGACTATTCCGCCCTATTCTGATTTAATTTTTGAATTAGATATTCTCGAGGTGGAGAAAAAATAAGTATGTGCAAATTGTTCAGATTTGGGCTCCTCCTGCTGTGTAGCTCAGTTGTATTCGGTCAAAAAGCGAATACTATTCAAGTATATGATGCTCAAACGGGAGAACCTCTTCCATTTGTTAAGGTTTCTGAGAACAAGAAATCACCACTCTTAACAGATGTAGACGGTAAACTCGAATTGATCATTGTTACACACTCGTCGTACTACTTTAGTTTCTATGATTTTAAAGACACCGTCTTAACAGGACAAGAATTATTGAATGCTAAAGAAGTCTTTCTAACTCCTGATTCGCAACTCTATGACGAAGTAATAATTCTTCCAGGAGAAAATCCGGCTCACAGAATTATACGGAATGCTATGAATCAGCGTAAAGAGAATGACCCTATGCGAAATAATTCGTTCCAATACGATGGTTTTTCACGTTTCTCTATCGGAGGAGAAGCAACGAAAAACCTCAATAGAGACACTATTTCTGATACGAGTTTACTTAAATCGATTGACCTTTTTAGTTCGCAATACCTTTTCTTAACTGAAACGGCATCTCAACGCACATTCTCTCCTCCTAACTATGATAACGAGGTAGTGACCTCTTATAAAGTTTCTGGTGTTAAGAATCCGATTTTTGCATCTCTCGTTAATCAATTCCAATCCTTTAGTTTTTATACTGCCTCGTTTAATATTGGAGAAATCGAATACATCAACCCTATTGCTCCAGGAGGAATTCGACGTTATCTGTTCATTTTAGAAGATACGTTGATTAATACATCTGATACGACTTACACAATTTCATTTCGACCGAGAAGAGGAAAAATCTTTGAAGGACTTTCTGGCTATCTCTTTATAAACAGTAATAAATGGGCCATTCAACGCGTGATCGCTGAACCACATAAGGCTCAAGAAACA
>JAQCDT010000204.1 GCA_027620575.1 Verrucomicrobiota bacterium | reverse complement strand
AAAAAACCAAAGAATGCACCGAAAATTACCATGCATATAATCATTCCGAAAATGGTTGCTGTACACATGGCCCAATACTGCCAACCTCTCCCTGTTCTCACATTGCTGTAATTCTCTAAATGCTTTTCTTCTGCGATGCGATCGGGAGGGTTAATTTGAGTGGATTCAGCAGGGTCATCAAACATCCAGGTCGTTAATATGCCTATCAATAAAACATTAAGGAGCAGGCTTGTCAGGCAAACGAAAATCACCCATGGATTAAAAGACTTCATTTAATTCTCAGTATGTGTATGTCGCACACATTATAAACGAAGATGGAGAGTGTTTTTTCCGGAAATTTCTCGATAAATATTTATGTTCCCGGTTTTGACTATAACTTTCCTCGCTATCTTCATTAACTAGAGAATTGAATAGTAAAGGTTATCTCAACCGATCTTTCTTGGACTTTTGTAGAGAGTTTTACTAGCTTCAAAAAGTTTCTCCAAAAAAAATCCTGAAAATCCGGAAAAATATAATTCTGCCTTCTTTGTGTTGGTATGAGTTTGAATGATCCAAAGCGTTTTCCTTCTTACCAACTTACCAAGTTGCTCATAAATTTACCTCTTATCGAGCAGGATGTGAGAGATCTTTATGAATGTGAAGAGATGTTTGAGGAGATCGAACTTTACAAGAGTTCCATGAAGTTTGCTCTAGGGATTGGAGATTTAAGAAAGGCACTTCACGAGGCTCGTTCCTTGGAAGCTCACTACATTGACATACTAACCAATCAATAGGTCTCAATAGTGATGATTATTGAAAATCTTAGAATGCGAATGATTAACGAGGAAGCTCCGGTTCAATTTATTGATGCCCATCGCCCGTTTAACTTGAAGAAAGACGATATCTTGGATGTTCGAGGTGTTTACGATTCGAGTATCATTCTAACTGAATGGAGAGCCGACATGGTAGTGAAAATCTATGCTCCAGCCGCCGGGTTGGACGGGCAGGAAGTTTATGCCCAGCACCGAGACTTTACATTTGTGCGGGAGTTTAAGTTAGAGAATAAAAAGATGTGCATGCTTGAAGAGGAAGCTCAGGTTCAGCTTGTTGAAGGAGGCTTTCCCATTGTTTTAAAAAGAGACGAAGTGGAGGATATCTTAGGCGTTTATTCATCTAATATTTTTTTAACGGAATGGAATGCTGACACGGTAATCAAAGTTTTTTCTTCGCATCATGAATTGGAAGGCGAGGAAGTGTATGCGAAATTTCGCGACTATAGATTCCTGTGGGATACTCCAACCGAAGAACAAACCCAACTAATGGAAAGTAATTAATATGGATACATTTTTTGAAGTACTTCTATACACCTTTATTTCAGTCGGATATTTAGCTAGTGCTGCTGGAGGAATATTGGGCTGCGTTTGTTTTACGGCCTTTCTTCTTTTCATGGTGGTCTTCTATGCCGCTCCACAGCTAGCCTTAATCATATGCGGTATCTTATTTTTGGCCTGGAGGCTGGATAAGTAAGCCGCAAAACCAATTTACAATAATGAGTAATCACCAAGCACTAATGGAATATATTTTAAACAAAGCATGTCCGTACTTAATTTTGGGCTTCTTATTGTTCTACAATTTTAAACTTACAGATGTAAGCCTTTATGGAATTATTGGGTCCGTGCTTTTTATCGACTGCTATTCACGCAGGATTGGAAGGGCGATGGGAGAATACGAGAATAATGCTGAATTTAGGAAAATGATTGATGAGTCTGTGGAGGAAGATTCTTAATGTCGAGCTCGTCGGAGGTTTTGAATCTGCTTTAACTAATAAGTTAAAAAAAGAAAATTATGAACGATATATTTTGCCCGCATTGTAATAAGGCTTTCAAGGTGGATGAGTCTGGCTACGCCCACATTCTTAAACAGGTAAGAGACGCCGAGTTCGACAAACAGATCCATGAGCGTCTTAAGTTAGCGGAGAGAGAAAAAGCTGATGCCGTTGAATTGATGAAAGAAAAAACCATCAATGAGATGCGAGAAGCCGTTGCCGCAAAGGAGATGGAGATTGCCACTCTAAAGGCTCAGATTGATGGCAGTGAGGTAAAGCAAAAGCTTGCAATCAATGACGCACTAAAAGAGATCGAAAAAGAACGTGATGGTCTTAGGAATGATCTTAAGGAAGTTAATTTTAAAAGAGAGCTTGCGGAAAATTCCTTGAAGGAAAAGTACGAGATTCAAATCAAAGACCGAGATGATGCGATCGAGAGGCTCAAGGATATGAAGGCTCGTTTATCCACCAAGATGATCGGTGAAACTCTCGAAATACACTGTGAAACAGAGTTTAATCGGATTCGCCCCACGGCTTTCCCTCATGCCTATTTCGAAAAAGATAATGATGCGAGCACTGGCAGTAAAGGAGACTACATTTTCAGAGATAAAGATGCAGAGGGAACTGAGATCGTTTCAATCATGTTCGAGATGAAAAACGAAAGCGATACTACTGCTACCAAAAAGAAAAATGAGGATTTCTTTAAGGAGTTAAATAAGGACCGTGAGGAAAAGG
>JAQCDT010000203.1 GCA_027620575.1 Verrucomicrobiota bacterium | reverse complement strand
AAATGATTTTATCCAAATGGATGAAGAAACCGCCTTTACAACAGTATTAGACACTAATGATGTGCTGTTAAATATTGATGTATTATTTAATGATAGAACGTTGTCTGACTATTCATTGCAATCTGATTCAAGAGCGGTAGGATTTGGGCTTTTATCTGCGGCTTCTAATTATGATATTAACAATAATCTTAGACCCAATCCACAGGGTTCCTATCCAGATCTTGGGGCTTTTGAAAGTGAGTATGGAACCGTTTTAACATTAGGTTTAACGGCTCAACAAGTTGATGGTCAAGCTGAATTAGATTGGCTTGATTTTATGGGTGCGTATGATTATCAGATCATTAGAAAAAATCAATCTGGAGTAGTTCTGCTAGACACGGTTACTAATTCAGCTTCACAAACAACATTTCGAGACAGAAGTATATCTGCATCAGGAACCTATACGTATATTGTAAGTGCTAGGAATAGTAATGGTGAGGTAATATTCACTAGTGAAGAAGTTGAAATATCTATTACTGTAAACCCAAATCATTTTATACCCTATAATTTGGTTTCAGAAGTAACCTTAGACACAGTTCGATTGACTTGGAATTTAGAATATGATGGATCCATTGGAACCTTAAATTTATACAAATCAATTAATGAAGGTGATTTTACGCTGTATAAGGATGGTTTAAGCATGAATGCCGTTTCAATAATTGATAGCTCGCGAATAGTAGGGTATGATTATTCATATAAACTATCGGTTACGATAAATGGAGTAGAATATGAAGCTTCAAATAGTACTACAGCCAATATAGAATCAGCCATATCCACACAAATTGTAAATGAAAATGTAATTGTGAATTCACCATCGATAGGTGATGGAACGGAAACAAGTCCTTACGAAATAGAAACACTTAACCACTTATTATGGCTGTCTCAATACGTTATTTATTTCCGTGAATCACATTTTATTTTAGTGAACGATATAGATTTATCCGCTAGTGAAAATTGGGAGAATGAATCAGGTTTTGGATTTCCATCGATTCGCTCATTTTTTGGGGAGTTTGATGGCCAAAACTATGAAATAAATAATCTATACATGGTTTACAATAATGCGCAGTTTAATAACATGTATGGATTCTTTGGGATTGTTTCGGGCAATGCTGTTATCAAAAATTTATCATTCAACAATTCATATGTAGAAGAAAGTAATAGTAATAGAGGAAATGCATTTCAATGGATAGGAACTTTAGCTGGCCAGGTCGGTGAAGGTACGCTAGTAGAAAATGTACACGTTGATAATGGTGTTGTTATTGGACATACGGGTGTTGGCTGTTTGTCAGGAGCTACTCATAACGCTACTATACGATACTCTTCCACTCAATGTTTGACCAAGGGTACAACATATGTTGGAGGGTTAATTGGATGGATTCGCGGTCAAGGTGGAGATTTTTACCAAAATTATACACTAGGACAAGTAATGCCGAGGACAACATCAACTCAGGCAACTCAGATGGGGGGCTTGGTAGGAAGAAATGAGATTGGTAGAATTTCTGATTCATTTTCTTTGGCAGAAGTATCGGGTTATGATATTGTTGCAGGTTTGATTGGTACTCAAACCTCTAGCTCTGCACAAGCATGGAGAAACTATGCTGCAAATGAAATTACCCAAACAAACAACCAGCTACCATATGGATTATCTCAAGGTGGTTATCATTGGAGTAGTATTTTTGATGAAGAATACAGTACAACGGCTATTTCAGTTAACAGTAGGTCTAGAGTTGAAATGTTTGATATCGAGACTTACAAAGAATTGAATCAAAACTCAAAAATATGGTCAATTAGTGAAGAAGATAGTAGTACAACTTCAACCTTCATTATGACGGGTGGTTATCCAATTCTTAGAAATAACAAGGATATCTATTTGATAGAAGATTTGAGTGTCGCTAATTTAATTAAAGATTTGAATATTCAAGTCGTAAGCAAGATACGTATAGATTCAGCCCATCTTAATTATAGATTTCAGATTTCAAAAACACCAAGCTTTGAAGTTATTGAAATAGACACCATGGCTAGAATAGCTATCATTGATCAAAGTTATGAAATGGACGTTAGTTCTTTAGAAAGAGGTGAATATTATTTAAGAGTCAAAATGGATGATGGCAAGATGTACAGTAGATGGAAAACAACCACTGTGGATATCTATAATCTTGAAGTAGAGAGTCTTGATTTAGCAGAGGAAACACTTACTAATGTCATTAGTCATGAACCGATAGTTTTGTTTAGTGGAGGGGGTAATGTCCGAAATAACTATCATTATCAGTTAGCTAACGAATTAGGTTTTACTGAGGGCATCCTATTTGATAGTGGGGTACTTGAAATCACCTCAAATGATTCAATTAAAATACAGAGTGACTTAATTGATGGTGAAAACTACTTGTTTAGACTAAAAATAGGCATTGATGATTTTATCAGTCCTTGGGATACTCTAGCCTTTAGAATGAATTCATTGCCTTCAGAGCCAATTTTACTACCACTCACTGATAGATTGGTAACAAAAA
>JAQCDT010000202.1 GCA_027620575.1 Verrucomicrobiota bacterium | reverse complement strand
CATGCCCAAGTGCGTATTCAAAAAATCTTGTCGCAATCTCAATTTACTTTCTCTCAGGAAAAACAAACACTTCTCGAATTGATTCATCCTGCCAATATGGGCCAAAAATTTCAAACCCTACACGCCTTAAGAAAATAAATTAAATTAGTTAAATAAAGAAAAGGCTTGAATCTTTAGTTAAAACCATTTTTGTCATTCTTTCTCAAACAAAGGAATATTATGTCACGAATTTGCGCAATCACAGGAAAACGCCCAGTTAAAGGCGGAAGAATTATCAGAAAAGGTCTTACCAAGAAAAGTGGTGGGATTGGTACTAGCTTGGTTAAAAACACCAGAAGACGCTTTAAACCAAATTTACAACGTATCCGCGTTAAACTACCAACAGGTCAAGTAAAGCGTATGTGGGTATCCGTAAAAGCGATCAAAGCAGGTAAAGTAGAAAAAGCTTAGCACCAATTAAGGATTTCAATAAAAAAAGCCCTCAGGTCTCTGAGGGCTTTTTTGTTTATAAAGATAAAAGTGAATTAGCTACGACCCTCGTATAGGCGTTTTTCTTTCACTTGGTTAGCCGCTTTACCGATACGATCACGCATATAATACATACGAGCACGCATAGTGATTGATTCTCTATCGATCTCTACTTTTTCGATAACTGGACTATGCACTGGAAAAACCTTTTCTACTCCAACACCTGATGCGATGCGTCTTACTGTAAACGTCTCTCCAATACCGCTTCCCTTACGAGCGATAACAATACCAGGGAAAACCTGAATACGTGTCTTATCACCTTCTTTAACCTTTAAGTGTACACGCACACCGTCACCAACTTTGAAGTCGCCTCTGTCGTCCTTCAGTTGATCTTTTGTAATTTCATCTATTATTGATTGGCTCATAAATTATTTGTCTCCATTTTCTAGTAAATCCGGCCTCAATTCAGCAGTCTTTTTTATCTGCTGATCTTTTCGCCATTGTTCAATCGCTTTATGATCTCCAGATAGAAGGACCTTTGGTACACACAAATCACGAAAATTCGCAGGTCGTGTGTATTGAGGAAAAGCGAGTAAATTGTTCATGAATGTTTCTTCAGTCAAGGATTTTTCATCACCTAAAAATCCGGGAACAAATCGACTGACCGCATCGACTAAAATAATTGCGGGTAAAGTTCCATTAGTTAATACGAAATCACCGATGCTTATTTCTTCATCTATAAGCTCATCTCGTACCCTTTGATCCACACCTTCGTAGTGTCCGCTCAGGATAATTATGTGTGATTCTTTGGATAAACTTTGAGCTTTTGCTGTATTCAGCGGTATCCCGTCAGGTGCCATATAAATAACTTTGCTATGTTCTCGCTTTAAGCTCTCGATCGCATTAAAAAGCGGAGCTGGACTCATCACCATACCCGCACCACCTCCGTATGGGATATCGTCAGTTGTTTTATGCTTATCCTCTGCCCAATCTCGTATGTTGTGTGTTTCCAATCCAATAATGTTATTCGACTGAGCTCTTGCCAACATACTTGAAGACGAAAAACCCTCTACCATTTCTGGAAAGAGGGTTAGTATATCAAATTCAATTTTCATAGCTCTGAGAGCTAGACCTTAAATTAAATTAAGATTCTTTTGAAGCTTCTTCGGCGGATGCTTCTGCTTCAGGTGCTTCTTCAGATGCTTCTTCAGCGACTTCTTCTGTAGTCGCTTCTTCAGCTGACGCTTCTGCTTCAGGAATAGAACAGGCTTCTGTAGTAGCTTCTTCAGACTCAACAATCGGTTCCGCAGCCTCTTCAGCAGCAACTACTTCTTCTAGCTCCTTTTTTGCTTTTTTAGATTTTTCTTTTGGAATCACTCCGTCGATTTCACGACGTGCTCGTCGGAGTAGACTTTCTGCTGTATCAGTAGTCTTTGCGCCAACTGTCTTCCAATAGTCAATTCTATCTATTTTAAGATTCAATTCATTTTCTGGACGACTAGCCTGAGGCTCATATGTGCCTAAAAGTTCCACAAAGCGACCATCTCTACGAGCGTTAGCTTCAGTAACAACCATTCGATAGAATGGACGGTGACTAGTTCCATGACGTTGTAATCGTATTTTTAATGCCATAATTTATTAAACTCCTTAAAGAATAGGAAACCGAAGAAAAAACCGAATCGAGGACATTCTGTCAAGAAAAGATGCACAATAATCTTCAATCAGGCCAAACAATTTCATCTGAATCCGTCCAAGGTAAAGGAAATGAGGATTTTTGCCAATCATGTCGCACATCGCCAATGTTTGCAAATTCACTTGCCTCTCCGTCTACCATTTTACCAGAAAATTGATAGCGAGACTCTTCCCCTAAGAGCAATACATGGCACTTTTTTGAATAAGACACCAAAATCCTCGGAGTTGCGTAATCAATTTGACGAATTTTTTGCATAATAAAAAAGTTATAATTCTTACTAGCCAATTAATGAAGGATAATCTAGCTTAATTGTATGTCAGAAATCAAATTCACAAAATCCAATGAAGTTATCCAATGGGACGATAATTATGAGAGCATTCTAGAAGTA
>JAQCDT010000201.1 GCA_027620575.1 Verrucomicrobiota bacterium | reverse complement strand
ACAACATGGCATTGTTCCGAAGACAATTACTCGAGAGATTCAAGAGGGTCTTCAATCAAGTTATCAGTATGATCAAAAAGACGAGAGAGTCAAAGAAGTCTCTGAAGATGAAGCGGTTTCTAAAGAGGTAATCGCAGAATTGGAAGTTGCTATGCTTGAAGCTGCACAAAAATTAAACTTTGAAAAGGCTGCATTATTGAGAGACCAAATTGATCTCCTTAAAAATAATGCAAAAGGTACAGGTGAAAAGAAATCGAATGGCGGATTCAAAAAGAGGAAAAGTAAAGGTATGTACAATAAGGATGGCTTGCCTAAGCGAAAGCCTCGCAAACGTTAGTGAATAAAGTACCTTACTAGTTTATTTTAACTTCAGTCGATTTGGATTCCGCTTTCTCAAAAGCCATTAAAACTCTAATCAGTATAGACTCTAAATCCAAGCCTTGGCTCTCTCGCAATTCATTAACTGTGCTAGCATGATCAACAAATTTATCGGGCCATCCTATCGACTCTACTGGACAAGCAATTTTTTCTTCTTGAAGCACTTCTGAAATAGCTGAGCCAAATCCTCCTTTGACTACATTATCTTCGATACTCACAATGAGTTTCGCTGTTTTGCCGGATTCTTTAATGGCTGCTTTATCCAGTGGTTTTACGAATCGAGGGTTCACAACACCTGCGTTAATATTATGTTCGCTTAACTTACTTGCTAACTTATTGCCCAGATCGAGCATAGTTCCGAGAGCCCAAATATCAATTTCTGCTCCATCTTTGATCCGTTTGGATGTTCCGATAGCAAGAGATTCTGGTGTTTCTTTCACGGTTACGCCAATACCTTCACCACGGGGATAGCGAACAAATGCCGGTCCTTGGTACTCTAATCCCGTTTGAATCATATCTGCCAACTCATCTTCATCAGAGGGTGCCATAATCATGCAATTAGGAATAGGGCGTAGGTAGCTTATATCAAATAAGCCATGGTGAGTTGCTCCATCATTTGGCGAAAGTCCTGAGCGATCCATACAAAATAGAACAGGTAAATTTTGTAAGGCTATGTCGTGAATAATTGGGTCGTAAGCACGTTGTAAAAACGTTGAATAAATTGCACATACAGGATGGTAGCCCTTGGTCGCCATACCTGCAGCAAAGACGGCCGCATGCTCTTCAGCAATACCCACATCAATGAATTGATTCGGCAATGCTTTTTCTAAAATATTTAAGCCCGTTCCAGAGGGCATTGCCGCAGTTATACCAATGATTTTTGCATCCTTCTTAGCAAGCTTGGTAATAGTTTCTCCCATGACATCTTGATATTTTGGGATGGCAGGTTTTTTTGAAGATACGCTCTTCCCAGTATCCACATTGAAAGGACTTGCTCCATGAAAGCGTTCAGGGTTTTCAATGGCTACGTTGTATCCCTTGCCTTTAGTTGTTAGCACATGGAGGATCACGGGCTGTGTCGCATTTTTGGCAAATTCTAAGTAATGATTCAGTTGCTTAAAGTCATGTCCATCTATTGGGCCAATGTAGCGTAAGCCAAACTTTTCAAAAATTGAGGAAGAGATTAAAAGGTTTTTGGTTTCTTGTTTCCACTTGGCACCCCATTTAATAATTTTTTTACCACCGGGAATATTAGATAATAGATTTTCTAGATTATCATTAAGGCGATTGTATACAGGATTTGTGATAAGCTCGTTAAAATACCTAGACATCGCACCCACATTTTTGGCAATCGACCACTTATTGTCATTGAGAATAACAATAAGTTTTTTTGTAGAATTAGAGATATTATTTAAAGCCTCTAGGGTAATACCACAGGTGAAAGCAGCATCGCCACAAACAGCGACAATATGTTCATCGCTTTTATTAAGATCTCGAGCTTTTGCCATTCCAAGTGCGGCAGATAGTGCTGTCCCTGCATGACCAGCCCCAAAAGCATCGTGTTCGCTTTCACTTCGATTTAAAAATCCACTCAAACCACCGGTCCCTCTAAGGTTTTCAAATCGTTCATCATTCCTACCTGTGAGTATCTTATGTACGTAACCTTGATGGCTGACATCAAAGATAAAAGAATCTCTTGGACTAGAGAAGGTCTTATGTAAAGCGATGGTTAATTCGACTACACCTAAATTGGGTCCGACATGACCCCCATTTTTTGAGGTCGTATTGATGATTTGACTTCGGATTTCTGAAGCCAATACAGCCAATTCACTTTCATCGAGTGATTGGATATCTTTTGGAGACTTTATTGAATCAAGAATAGCCATTAAATAATTTGTATTAAATTCGGTAAGCCCTAGAGGAATTACTCTTCATCAAAGTCGGATCGACTATCGTTTGTAATATCGAGCTTCTGAATCTTTAATTCAGCTTGCTTTAACTCTTTTTGACATATTTTGAGCAACTTGGCACCTTCTTCAAATTGTGCCACTAATTCAGCAAGAGGAATACTGCCATCTTCCATAGCTTCTATGATAGATTCAAGCTTTGAGGATGCTTCTTCGTATGAAAGTTTTTTGGGTTCTTTATTTGGCATTTTATTTTTTTCTGTAAATAGTATGTATAATTCTATTTTG
>JAQCDT010000016.1 GCA_027620575.1 Verrucomicrobiota bacterium | reverse complement strand
TAAAGGACGTCTATTCCCAAGCCCATCCTCATGGGTGAGGTGCAATCAAATGACTAGCTTTTAGCTAATTGATTGCGTCCATAAGCACTTCTCCAAAATGACCAAGGTATAAAGCTCATTCCGATAAACCATAATTGGCTGAGGATAAAGAGAAGCATCGCAAAAAATCCGCTATCAGTGAAGCCGTAAGAATGGAGACCGACACCGAGTAAATTGGTGCCAAACCAAGACCACGCAGTGATAATGTTCCCACAAATGGCTAAATTCATAATGCCCCGTTCTTTACAAATCCCACCCCAGCGAGCGTGGAGGACAATCGCACCCATGATGACGATCATAAGTGCACCATTTTCCTTAGGATCCCAGCCCCAAAAGCGTCCCCAAGATTGGTCAGCCCATATGCCGCCCAATATGGTGCCGACAAGGCTGAACAAGGCAGCAAAGCAAGTGATACCATAGACCATATGGGTGAGCGAGCGTGCATCTTCTTTGCTGAAGTTTTTGGAAAAGAGCCCCATACAAATAAAAGCAATCGCAAGTGCACCAGCTAAGAACATCGCAGAATAGCCTAGGGTGATGATGACAACATGAGTGGCTAACCAAAAGTTTGAATCAAGCACCGCACGCATCATCTCGAGTGTGTCGCCGGTCATGGCTAAATGGTGAGCAATGATCAATGTAGCAAAGCCAACGATCGAAGCCATCGCTCCTCCAATGCCATTTTTATAAAAGCGTTCAATAACAATACCCAGTAAGACCGCACCCCAACCGACAAAGACGGCGGACGAATATAAATTAGTCACTGGGGGTCTCCCTTGGATGTACATTCGTGCGACTAAGCCAAAGGTATGAATTAAAAATGTTATCAAAATAATCCAGAATGCAGAATGGTTGAGTGGCGTGGTCCACTTGAGCCATGAAATAAGGAGCAGTATAAATGCAAAAATATAGAGCTGAATCGACAGGGCAAAAGGCTTGAAGCCGTTAAACCATCGTTCGAATTGTGATCGAGAGTAGGCTTTAGGATACTCTTGTTTGAAAGTTGCTTTAAGCGTGGCGACACCTTGATTGAAGGTTTCTGTATCATTGGAGCGATAAGCCATGGTCAGTTGTGCATATTGCTTGATCGATGGGCTGAGTGGACTCCCTTTAATCGCATCGAGTAATTCAAGACCAACATTTTTCCAGTCAGATAAAAATTCGGCTTGGTTATTTTGTTGAGGAGGTATGATTCTTAGACGAGCCGTTTGTGAGAGTTTTAAATAACTATCTGCATAGGCAATAAAAGCATTGAGTGCATTCTCATCGTAAGCTTCGCCCGCTTGCTGATTTTTCAAAGCTTTTAATCCTGTGGCAATAAGTGTTTCATAGCTTTGGTACTCATCAATCAAGCGATCTAGACGTTCGCTATTTCCTGTAGGGTGTAACGACTGTAGTGTGTTGTTGTAGAGGATTAAACCATTATAGATTTCAGCAATTTGTCGTTCATAAGCGGTGCGTTTTTGTGGCTCTATGTTTTGATACACAGTTTGAATTTCAGCAAAATAGGGCTGCAAATCGTTAAATGAAAAGTAGCGTTTCGATTTTTCAGCAAGGCCGTCTAAGCCCAGTTCATCGGGAAATTCAATTTTAAAAACTCGATACGTATCGGCGATTTCAGGACGCATACAGAGATCAATAAACCATTCAATAGCCGATAGTTTTGAGCCATCCGGAGCAATGACGGTTTGTCTACCCGAAAGAATGAGCAGTGTATTTCGTGCGACTGAATCAAGTGGCTTGATTCGACCTCCAACTTGCACTGGAAGCTCAGAAAAGCCTTGTTTATCATATTCAGATTCTATTTGTTCAGCTGAAAACTGACGAAAAATCGTGCTTATGGTCACCAAGGCGACTAATATGTAAATGAATATTTTCATTTGTAATTAATGTTTAGCCTTTCGTAAAAATTTTATAAAGTGCATACCGAATTGAAAACACATACCTAAACCCATGAGCAAGACACTGATGTAAGGGAGAAGCCAACCTGGATTTTTCACCACCTGAAGAATCGAGGTGGTATCTTCGTTGGCAAAGGATGCTTGATAAAAGGTTAAGCCTCCATAGCGGAGAGGGTGGTTCATATAAATCAAAGCTTTTTGTTTCTTATTTTGATTTAAGTCATTTACAAAAACTTCACTAGAAAAATTGTAAGGGATTTCGGTGCCTGGATATTTTTCGTGAGTAAAATCTAAAAGTTCTACGGTAAAGGGGTGGTAAGTGCGTTTGAATCGTAGTGCGATTTCTAAGCTTTTCGAATCCGTTTGAATTGTTTGAGGAGGAAAGCGTTCATCAATAACATTCGAGACCAGCCAGATGCCTAGAGACGTATCAGACGCATCAAAAATTTCAATAAATGCGGTGGCAGTATCTATAGAATCCTGAGAGTAATCCATCGGCTGCTCAAATACTTGCAGATCGATTCTTTCGACAATACCTCGATTTGCAATTGTACGATTTAGGGCACTCGCTTCAGAGGCCTCAGGGGCACGTGCAATTTTTGCATTAGGATAATATTGAATGGCTCTAACACTTAAATCAGAATCAGGAATCGCAATACGTTTCCCTTTCTCAAGTAAAGTAGTTGGTATAGTGTGGACGGTATCCAAATCACTTTGCGAACGATCGATAAAGACGAGCTCATTCTCAAGAACCGTTTCGGAATAGTTCGCTTGTCCACCCTCATCAATCGCCATTTGGCTTTCTTCGGAAACGATATCGGTTAATAGTTCACTGATCAGTAGAAGGATCAGTCCGAAATGAATACAAAATAAGCCACTTTTTTTCCAGGTTAGTTTAAAGCGAGTGGCATGAGCAGCGAGTAGATTGATTAGAAGAAATCCACCCAGTAGATAACCCCCAGGAAGGGGAATCTTAAGCCATTGCAAACTAGCTCCTGCAGGGGCTTGAAGTGGGTAAGACCATACGACAAGAAAACTCTCGAAGTAGCGTTTTTGGGTTTCCCAGATGCCGTATTCCACTTGATCTAAGGTGCCGAAAAATATGAGCACCAGTGACAGAGTAAGCAGGACGACTGTCAGCCGTAAGGAACTAAAGAATTTGAGTAAAGTGTGCATTGATTAATGATGGTTGTCTTCAATGCGGATACTAGACAGAAAGCTTTTAAAGGTATCCACTTCTTCTTCAATGACTAAAATATCGCCCTGCATTTTGATGAACCACGTTGATCCATGAAAAGGAAGAATGCCACCAAGAATTGATTCTGTATTACCTTCAAGTTTTGTGAAATAGCCTTGATGGTTTGAAATGATTATAGGGGAAATATTTTCTTTGAGTGATGCTTGATCAATCGGGCTCAAGCTAATTTGTTGCCTCCAGCGATTGATGTTTGCCAAGGTTCCTCCAACATCACCAGGAAAAACAGTAACGGAAACTTCAGCGGTTCCTGATGCATTATCTATTTTGAAGTTTGCTTTACGGATTGAGGAGGGTGGGAATTCTGTCCAACTGTCGGGAGTTTGGTAAGAGATACCAGAAGCCGAATCAGCAAAGGATTGCATGCCTGGCAAAACTTGCATTTTGGGTTCTTCTGATTGAGAAGTCGTTGCAACGGTGCTCTTTTCTTTCGGTATGGTGTAGCTCTCAGCAGCCTGTTGCTCACAAGCACTTAGTAGAACTAATCCTATGACTAAAAGTCCTATGAGTGAAATATTCGTTAATATATATGGCTGCTTTTCTGAAAACATAGTATTTGAATGAGATAAAATAATTAGATTCGTCAAATCATTGACACTAGGTTTTTTTCAGTGCCGAGTAAAACCTTATTAATTATTGAAGCGGAAAAGGGTTACATCACCATCTTGAAACACGTACTCTTTGCCTTCTAAGCGATATTTACCTGCTTCTTTTGCGTGAAGCACACTACCAGCTTCGATCAGGTCATCATAGGATACGACTTCAGCTTTGATAAACCCATGTTCAAAATCGGTATGAATCACACCCGCACATTGAGGTGCTTTCATGCCAATTTTAAAAGTCCAAGCACGAACTTCTTTTTCTCCAGCGGTAAAATAAGAGGCCAGTCCTAAAAGTTTATACGTAGATCGAATAAGAAGTGAAACACCTGAATCGGAAACTCCAAGAGATTCAAGAAATTCTTTAGCTTCTGTTTCATCAAAATCGATTAGCTCAGATTCAACGGACGCTGAGATCACGCAGGTCTCAGCATTGTGATTTTCTTGGGCAAATTGTTCTACCTTTTTCACATAAGGATTTTTGCTAGGATCCGCTAGGTCATCTTCTGAAACATTACACGCATACAATACTTTCTTGGCAGAGAGTAGGCAGAGACGCTTCAGTACAATGAATTCGTCCTCATTCATAGAAAGTGTAATTGCCGGTTTGTTTTCATTGAGGTGTGGCAAAAGGCGTTCAATTAACTCGATGGATTCAATGGCTTCTTTATCGCCACTTCGGGATTTTTTAACGAGCTTCTCTTTTTGTGATTCAAGTGAACTGATATCGGATAGAACAAGTTCAGTATGGATGATATCGATGTCTCTCAATGGATCAATAGAGCCCATGTTGTGAATAATATCATCATCTTCAAAACAGCGTACAACATGCACAATCGCATCCACCTCTCGTATGTTAGCGAGGAATTTATTGCCTAAGCCTTCACCTTTACTCGCTCCTTGTACCAGACCTGCAATGTCCACAAATTCAATAGCAGCAGGTATGACAGTCGTGGTATTTGCAATTTCTTTTAGGGGCTCTAAACGAGCATCAGGTACCTGAACAACACCTACATTTGGGTCAATTGTGCAAAATGGGTAGTTTGCTGATTCCGCCTTTCGTGAACGAGTCAGTGCGTTAAAAAGAGTGCTTTTACCTACGTTGGGAAGTCCGACTATACCTGCTTGTAACATAATAAAATTTAAAATGAGTAGGACTTTCTTTAGGGCAATGCTAAAACTTTATTAATCTTTTTTTTTTTACAATTGGATTTGCCTCTATGAGATTTGGGCATTGTTATATATCTAGAGTGAATCAAAAAATATCAGAAGCGAAAATGAAACGCGCCTTAGGGCAATTGAAACGTAAGTTACCTGGGCGGGTCTTGACTGACCTTGGTGCCCGAGAACAGGCTTCGGTAGATAATCTTAGAATTTCTTTTGTACCTGATGCGGTTATTCAAGTGCAAAAGGGAGCAGAGGTCGGCGTGGTATTAAAACTCGCCAATGAATACGGTATACCAGTGACGGCACGAGGGGCTGGTTCATCGGCTACGGGTTCAGCAGTACCTGTTTGTCAAGGATGGGTTCTCGATCTTTCTTTATTGAAGTCGATTAAACTCAACCCATTTTCAAAAATTGTCACAGTAGAGCCAGGTGTCTTAACAGAAGCTTTGCAAACAAAGATGGCCCGATACGGTTTATTTTATCCCCCAGACCCTTCTTCAAAAAAGTATTCTACGATTGGGGGGAATATTGCCTGTAACGCCGGCGGAATGCATTGTGTGAAGTATGGTGTGACTCGAGATTACGTGTTGGGCCTCGAGGGCTATTTAGCGAATGGTGCGTTTGTTGAGTGGGGCTTACCTTTGAAAAAATTTGTGTCGGGTTTAAATCTGCGAGATTTATGGATTGGATCAGAAGGCACACTTGGAATCGTGACTAAGGCACATTTAAAACTGATACCCCTTCCAGAAAAACGCTGGATGGGCATGTTTGCCTTTAAAAGTGAACAATCAGCTTTAGCGTGTGTGACTCGTTTATTGAAATCGGGTCTTTTACCCTCAATGTGTGAATTTTTAGATCGTCAGTCGGTGGATTGTGCTGAGCAGTTGACGGGTCGTCCAATCTTCAAGGGGGCATCGAGTGTGTCAATTTTGATAATTGAACTAGACGGCTCATCAGATCAGTTACGTCAGCAAAAGAAATCTCTTTTAGAGATTACGAAAAAAACCGCCTTAGATTGTGTTGAGGCAAAAACAGAAAAAGCTTCGGAGGCAATTTTGAAAGTACGGCGACTTTGTTCACAGGCAATGTACTCAATTGCCGATACCAAATTGAATGAAGATGTTGTCGTGCCAATAGAGCGACAGTATGAGCTTATTCGTTATACCTTGCAGTTGAAAAAAGAGATCGGCTTAGCAACACCGACATTTGGTCATGCTGGCGACGGTAATTTGCATGTGCATATTATGTACAATCGCTCAAGTGCCAGTGAACGCAAAAGAGCAGAAAAAGGGATTTTGAAATTGATGAAGTTTGTAGTCTCCTTGGGAGGGTCGATTACTGGAGAGCACGGAATTGGTCTTGCGAAGGTTCCGTTCATGAAGCTTCAGCATTCTAAAGAGGCGATTAAGGCTATGCAAGCGGTCAAGCAGGCCTTAGACCCTAAGGGAATTCTTAATCCGGGTAAGATTTTTCATCCCTTTGAAGTTTGGAAGCACCCGACTGTCGATAAAAAGATGCCTTGGGATCATTGATGTTTTTGAAACATTGAGCGTCTGAAAGACTGAAGCCAAAAATTCCATGCCTGTGCTTTGATCATTTGTGTGGCTTTAGCAATTTCAGATTTTCTTAATGCGATGTTTTCATTGGCGATTTTAGCGAGTGCATCAAGATTGTAGAGATAAACATTTTCTAATTTTGCCGCACTTTCTTCAATGTCTCTAGGGACCGCTAGGTCGATCAAAAATAAAGGGCGATTCGGTCGGTGCTTAATTGCTTTTTGAAGGGTTGCCGTATCAATGATAAAATCAGGAGCGGACGTAGAAGTAATCACAATATCAAAGTGTTGGATTTGATTTTTGAAATTTTCAAAATGAATGGATGAAGCGCCAAATTTTTCTGCTAATGAATCAGTCTTATCTTTAGACCTTCCTGATACAGTCATATCAGTGACACCTTTTGTCTTGAGTGCTTGGGCGGTTTTTTCGCTCACATCACCACTGCCCACAAGTAAAATTCGACTGTCTTCAAGTTTGCCAAAGATTCGATTGGCTAAATTGAGTGCTACGGTTCCAATGCTGACTTGTCCACGAGAGATTTCGGTTTGTGTGCGAATCAATTTTCCAGCTTGAAAGCTCTTTTCAAATAAGCGGATTAAAGTTTTTCCTGTATGCTCAGATTGTTTTGCCTTTGTAAAGGCTTGTTTCATTTGGCCAAGAATTTCTGTTTCACCAATCATTTGAGAAGCCAGTCCGGAAGAAAGCTTAAAGGTATGCTCGATCGCATCCGTTTGTGTTTTAGTGAAATTATGTTTTGGAAATGAAGTACATGCAAGTTTAGGGTGTGAGCAGATGAATTGATGAAGTTCATTAATTGAATGAGTCTTGTTCGATACCGCATAAATTTCCAAACGATTACAGGTGTTTAATACTAAACATTCTTCGATCGATTGATGGGCCATTAAATAATTGGCTAATACATCCGCTTCATCTTCCTTTAGGCTAAAGGTTTCTCGTTCTTCTAAATTTGCTTGTTCATGAGAAGATCCAATAATGAAAAGCAATGGTTCATTTTCGGATGTCATTCTAAAATAGGGCTTTCGAGATTGTCGGTTTGAGAAGGTGCTTGGGTTTTTTCTGTCTGTACGACATCGAGCGATAGGATCGCAATGGCAAATATCAGTATGTAGGCGATGGCTTGTTTTTGTGGGGTGATTTTATTGAACCGCTTCAAAAGTCCTATCACACAATATAAAATAAGTATTAGAGTCGTTAGAACTAATTTGAATAGTGGGACAGTTTCCGGGTGTTCATTCCAATAGAAAGAGCCAAATAGAATACCAACAAACAGGGTTAATGAAGCGATCCAAACTAAAACATTCGCTATTGAATCTAATTTTTGTACCGCAGGTAAATGTCTGAATAATCCTTGAAAGCGTTGTTTTTTCAGACCCCATTGTTGGATTAAAAGCATACTCGAAACGATGGCCAATAACATGTAAATCGCGTAGCTGAATACAGCTAATGAGGCATGCAACTCAATAAAAGGGTTGGTTGCTTCAAGCGTATGAATATAAGCGTTATCTATAGAAGGTATCAATAAGCTTACTGCGGATAACAAACTGGCTATGAAAATAATAAACAGTCCCAGTGATTTTATATTGATTACAGGTCGTATTAATAAGAAGAGTAAAATCAGCGACCAAAGAATAAACTGAAGGATTTCGAACGTATTTCCTATAGGGCATGCATTTATGACTAAGGCCCTCGTGTAGAGAGCGATACTCTGTAAAATAAACCCAAATAATAAGAAAAGGTAGGTCAGAGTATGGGAGTAATTGCTTTTGGATTTGAGTTGGAAATAATTATACAAAAAACCTATAGCAAATGTTATGGCGGCCGCAGAAAATAAAAATTTTTCACTCAAGGCAATTAGTGTCATAACTTATTACTTAGCGAATAGTCACACTGAATAAAATAAAAAAGTGACTAAATTTTTGAAAATGACTGAGTGCCGAGGATTACAGGGTCTTTTGTGTCGACTGCATCATAAGCACCATTTTGCCATGCATGTACTTTTCCTGCGAGAAATTGAATAAAGTTTTCATTTTCATTTAGGCATGGGATATGTTCAAAATGTTCTCCGCCTGCTTCTTCAAAAATTTCTTTCCCTTCCATTGCAATTTCTTCTAAAGTCTCTAGGCAGTCGGTGGTGAATGCAGGGCAGATCACTTTGATTTTCTTATAACCGTTTTCAGCGTGATTTTCTATGGTCTTGTCTGTGTAAGGTTGAAGCCAAGGGTCTCGGCCCAGTCTGGATTGGAACGATAGAAAATATTTTTCTTTAGGCAGGCCCATTTTATCAACAAATGCTTGGACGGTTTGTGTGCATTGGTGGCGATAACAAGTTGCATGTGCTGGATTGCAGTTTTGGCAACAATCCTCGGATTTAAAACAGTGAGATTTGGTTGTGTCGCTTTTTAAAATATGCCTTTCGGGTATTCCATGGAAAGAAAAGATGAGGCGATCGAAATCAGAATTTTCAAGGTAAGGTTTTGCACTTTCAACAAGTGCCGAAATATAAGTCTCATCTTTGTAGAAAGGTGGAAGCAGGCGTGTGCGCATCGATACCTTTTTCTTTTTAAGGATTTTGTTTAGATACACAACCGCAGTTTCGTAACTAGACATCGCATAGTGTGGATATAAAGGTATGATGAATAAATCATCGACACCTTTATCGATCAGTTCATCAATAGCAGCTTCGGTTGATGGATTTCCGTAACGCATTCCGAGTGCAACTGGAATGTCCAGTTTCTCCTGTAGTGCTTTTTGCTGTTTGAACGAAGTGACAATCAGTGGAGAACCCTTGTCCGTCCATACATTTTGGTAGGCTTCAGCTGATTGTTGTGGGCGACGTGGCAAAATGAAGCAATGAACAATTAACCATCTTATTAGATAAGGTATGTCCAAGACTCGACCATCCATTAAAAATTCCCTTAGATAGTTGCGAACATCTAGAGTTGAAGTTGAGTCTGGCGATCCCAAATTGAGTAAAATTACACCTTGTTTTGACATAGTATGATTAATTAAGTTTTAAATACCACTAATTATATCCCATAAGTCAGTCAAAAACTTACTGAAAAGGATTAATTTGAAGCTTGAAGGCTATAGTTTTCTTCTCTGTATTGAACTTTTATTTAAACCACTTACTCAAACCATGAAAAAAGCACTGATCACAGGAATTACTGGCCAAGATGGCTCTTACCTTGCTGAATTATTATTGGAAAAGGGATATGAAGTACATGGTATTATCCGTAGAGCCTCTACTTTTAATACGAGCCGAATTGATCATTTATATCAAGATCCATACATCAATGGTAAAAAGTTATTTTTACATTATGGAGATTTAGCCGATGGTGTGCAAATGGTGAAATTGCTCTATTCTTTAGAGCCAGACGAAATTTATCATCTAGGTGCTCAAAGTCATGTTCGAGTTTCTTTTGATGTGCCAGAGTACACGGGTGATGTGACTGGTTTGGGTACTTTGCGTATTTTGGAAGCCATTCGTGAAGTCGGCTTAAATAATAAATGTCGTTTTTATCAGGCCTCCTCATCTGAAATGTTTGGAATGGTTCAAGAAGTGCCTCAGACTGAAAAAACGCCTTTTTATCCACGCTCACCTTATGGCTGTGCCAAAGTTTATGCCTATTGGCTCACAGTTAATTATCGTGAATCTTATAATCTACATGCGACGAACGGGATTTTGTTTAATCATGAGTCTCCGAGACGTGGTGAAACATTTGTGACACGTAAGATCACTCGTGCAGCGACACGAATTAAAATGGGGCTTCAAGATAAGCTGTATTTAGGTAATTTAGATGCCAAACGTGACTGGGGTTATGCCAAAGAGTATGTTGAAGCAATGTGGCTGATGCTCCAGCAAGACAGCGGAGATGACTATGTCATGGCAACCAATGAAACGCATTCAGTGAAAGAATTTGTTCAAGAAACCTTTGCTCAACTTGATATGGATTGGGAGCAATACGTCGATTACGATAAGCGATATGAACGCCCAACGGAAGTCGACTTATTGATCGGGGATCCGGCAAAAGCGAAAAAACAATTAGACTGGGAGCCGAAAGTACGGTTCAAAGATCTTGTGAAAATTATGGTCGATTCAGATTTAGAGTTGGCCAAAAAAGAGGCAGCCTACAAAGCGGCGACCGAAGGATAATTCAGTGAATGGATATTGCGTCAAAGATTTACATTGCTGGACACCGAGGCATGGTCGGCTCAGCAGTCGTCCGTGCTCTTAAAGAAAAAGGCTATCACAATATTGTCACTCGAAGCCGTTCGGAATTAGATTTAACCGATCAATCCGCTGTGCGTGCTTTTTATGAATCAGAATCGATTGACTATGCAGTGATCGCTGCAGCAAAAGTAGGTGGTATCCATGCGAATAGCACTTATCCAGCTGAATTTATTTATGAAAATTTAGCGATTGCCCAAAATACGATTCATGAAGCGCATCTAGCTGGGGTGAAACGCTTGTTGTTTTTAGGGAGCACATGCATTTATCCTAAGCTTGCTGAGCAACCTATATTAGAGTCTTCACTACTTACCAGTTCTTTAGAACCGACCAACGAAGCTTATGCGATAGCTAAAATTGCGGGTTTGAAGCTCTGCCAATTTTATCGCCAGCAATACGGTGTATTGTTTCATTCTGCGATGCCTACAAATCTTTATGGAAAAGGGGACAACTATCATCCTGAAAATTCGCATGTTTTGCCTGCATTGATTCGTCGTTTTCATGAGGCAAAAGAGCAAGCATTGCCTGAAGTAGTCGTATGGGGTAGTGGTAAGCCTTTAAGGGAATTTTTGCATTCAGATGATGTAGCTGAAGGGATACTTCATTTATTAAAATTAGAAAATCCTCCAGATTGGGTGAATTTAGGTAGCGGAGTTGAGATTTCAATTGGCGATCTAGCTAAACTTGTTGCCAAAACAGTGGGCTATGAAGGGAATCTCAGTTTTGATACTTCTAAGCCTGATGGCACACCAAGAAAAATGACAGATATTAGCTTGATTAAAAATACGGGCTGGAAGCCAAAGATTTCATTAGAAGAGGGTGTGGCTTTAGCATACCAAGATTTTCTTGTTGAAAATAGTGATGGTTCTTTAAGAGTCTAAACTAATTGTAAAAAATTATGACTGAAGTAAGGGTAAGGTTTGCACCCAGTCCAACGGGGTTTTTTCATATTGGTAGTGCTCGCACCGCATTATTTAACTGGTTGTATGCTAAACATACGGGCGGTAAGTTTGTCTTGAGGATCGAGGATACGGATAAAGAGCGAAATACAGAAGAGGCCTTGCAGGTACTTTTAGAGGGTATGCGTTGGTTGGGGCTCGATTGGGACGAGGGTCCAGAAGTGGGCGGCAAGTTTGGACCGTATTTTCAAAGCGAAAGGCAGGCGATATACGATGCGTATTTAAAAATTCTTAAAGATAAAGATCGAGTTTATGAAAAGGATGGGGCACTGTGGTTTCGCCTAGAAGGTGAACGCTATACCGAATACGATGAATTTCATAAAGCAGAGATAGAAAAAGTAAAAAATACTCCTGTTGTTATTGAAGATGCAATTCGAGGTCGAGTTGAGCGAACCGAAGAGAGAGATTTTGTCATAGTGCGTTCGAATGGAGAACCTGTGTTTCATTTTGTGAACGTTGTGGATGATATCGCTATGGGGATCACGCATGTGATTCGAGGCGAGGATCATTTATCCAATACGAGTAAGCATGTAGAATTGTTTAAAGCATTCGATGCGAAGGTTCCTGTATTTGCTCACATACCTTTGATTCTAAAACAATCAGGCCCAGGTAAAATGAGCAAGCGGGATAAGGGTGCTTTAATTGAAGAGTACGAGCAACGTTCGTTTATGGCAGATGCTGTGCGCAATTATATATGTCTCCTCGGCTGGAATCCCAAAGACGATCAGGAAAAAATGCCAATTGAAATGATCATTGAGCGATTTGATTTTCCAGGAGTGAACAAGGGGAATGCACGATTCGATGAAACTAAGCTTTCTGCTTTAAATGCTGAATATATTCGGGACTTAACAAGCGAAGATTTTGCGAATTATGCCTCTCCGATTTTAGCGTCTAATGGAGTCGATTTAGCATCAATCGATTCATCTTATCTAGATAAGGTTTTTGGGTTATGCCAAGCTAAGATTAAATCTTTGGAAACACTCTATGAATATGTTTTTTATTTTTTCCAAGACACCTATGAGTTTGATGCGAAAGGGATGCAGAGAATTCAGAAAGGTGTAGACCCAAAGCTATTACTTAGAGAGGTGATGCCTATTTTTGAACATACAGAAGAGTATTCTAAGGAAGAATTAGAAACTGAAATGCAAGCTGTTGCCGAGGCCAATGAGCGTAAAATATTTGCTTATTTTCCAGTCATACGCATGGCTACAAGTGGCCTGACAGGTGGCCCTGATTTGCTACCAATGCTTTCTATTATGGGAAGAGAAAGGGTGCTTCCTCGCTTGCAATCTTTCTTTGAAAAGCTCTAATAAATTTGTATTATATTCAATTTGTGTAACAATGTCTGAAGATTCCAATAAGTCAGTAAAGCCAGTCGATTTTATTCGTCAGATGATCCAAGATAATGTGGATCAAGGTCTGCATGAGGGTCGCGTGCACACACGTTTTCCTCCTGAACCCAATGGCTATCTTCAAATCGGCCATGCCAAAGCCATATGTTTAAATTTTGAAATCGCGAAAGAGTTTGGAGGGCTTTGTAATTTACGTTTTGACGATACTAATCCTGAAAAAGAGAGCGATGAATTTGTCGAAGCGATCCAAGAGGATATTCGTTGGCTAGGCTATGAATGGGATAAGTTACGCTTTGCTAGTGACTATTTTGAACAGCTTTACAATTGGGCTATCCAACTAATTAATTCAGGTGATGCCTATGTGGATGAATCCGATCCAGAAACCATTCGTTTGAATCGTGGTACTTTAACTGAGCCAGGGAAAGAATGTGCCTATCGTAATCGTCCTGCCGAAGAAAGTTTAGCTTTATTTGAACGCATGCGTAAGGGTGAATTTGAGGATGGGGCGATGGTACTTCGTGCAAAAATTGACATGGCACATCCTAATATGAATATGCGAGATCCTGTCATGTATCGTATTAAACGTATGACGCATCATCGAGTGGGTGATGCATGGCCCATTTACCCTAGCTATGATTTCACTCATGGACAAAGCGACTCTTTAGAAGGAATCACACATTCTTTGTGTTCCTTGGAATTTGAAGACCATCGACCTTTGTATGATTGGTTTATTCAGAAGCTCGGCATTTTCCCATCCAAACAAACGGAATTTGCTCGGATGAATTTAAGTTATACGGTTTTAAGTAAGCGAAAACTACGTGAATTAGTGGAAGGTAATTTTGTGGAAGGCTGGGATGATCCACGTATGCCGACGCTCGCTGGAATGCGTCGAAGAGGCTATCCCGCAGAAGCCATTTGTAATTTTTGTAAAACTGCGGGCGTGACTAAAGTGCCTTCTACTAGCGATATTGCACTTTTAGAGCATTCGGTGCGTGATGTTTTGAATCGTATCGCACCAAGGCGTATGGCCATATTTGATCCTTTGGAAATTGAACTCACCAATTGGGATGAAGCAGAAGTAAAACTTCTAGAAGGTGCCGTGAATCCAGAAGATGCTTCCCTTGGTATGCGAGAAATTCCATTTGGTAAAAAACTGTGGATTGAGCAAAGTGATTTTCGTGAAGAGGCTAATCGCAAATTTTTCCGTCTCAAGCCCGACGGAGAAGTCCGTTTGAGAAACGCGTATATTATCCGTTGTGATTCAGTAATCAAAGACGATTTAGGTAAAGTTATTAAATTATTATGCCAGGTCGATTTAGAGACACTGGGTAAAAATCCTGAAGATCGAAAAGTTAAAGGTGTGATTCACTGGTTACATGCGGATTCTGCGATTGAGGCTAAGGTTCGGAACTTAGGACGACTCTTTACCGAAGAAAAACCAGAGGCTGATTTAGAGAAACATTTTACGGAATACTTTAATCAAGAATCCTCGAGTGAATCTACGGCATATTGTGAGCCAAGTATTGGTGATTTAAACGATGGCGA
>JAQCDT010000200.1 GCA_027620575.1 Verrucomicrobiota bacterium | reverse complement strand
ATTTATTTTCTGTTTACCTGGATGGACCAAAGATTCCTTTGAACCACTTTCTATTGCTGTCTTTGAACAATCTTTAAAGAAGTTATTATTTAAATCAAACTCACATAAGCCAATTAAGTCATCTCTGCATTCCTTTCGTTGATCAAATATTGAATAGATACTTTTACCTGAGTCTTTTTTTTCATCCTTGGTAAAGCGATAAGGATGTTCACGTTCAATCATACTAGGGTAATCAAATATCCAATACAGCGATTCTTTAGGTAAAAAATCATGAATCGTGCAGTTTGTGTCCTCTTCTATGAAGTTAGGTGGAATAAAGAGCGTATCTTGATTCTTAATACTTCGTTGGCTCATCGGATCAAAAATCCGTATTGATTCAATTTCATCCCCAAAAAAGTCTATTCGATAGGGTTGTTTCTCATTTGATGGATAAATATCAATAATACCACCTCGTATAGCGATTTCTCCAATGTTCTCACAAGCAGCTTCAACATCGTAATTTAAATTTTCTGTTAATTGTTTTACTAATTCCTGGTAATTATATCGGCTTCCAACTTTTAGCATACAGGTATTGTCCGCTAGAGTCTTTAGGGAAGGAACATGACCAAACAGAGCCTCGGGTGTCGTGACAATACACACGTTGCCTCCTTTATCTTCTCTTAGCTGAAGAAGCGTAGAAAGTCGTTGGGCGTTTCTTGACTGTTTTACGGAAAGATCAATTCCACTTGGGGGTGATTCTGGAAATCCATAAAAAGAAGTTAATGGATTAAAGTTATTATGAGAGGCTAGAGCATTTAGCTTTGATATATAAATATCTATATCTTTGGGATAAGAAGTGAGTATAATTCCTACGTGCTTCTTTTGTTCATAGATTATTTGAGAGAGCACTAGAAGCTTTGCACTTTCAACCACGCCTGTATATAAATGCCTGTCTTGCAATTGCTTCATTAATAATCAGTTATTACTGAATTTTACTTAATGCATCTAAGGCAGCGTCTATTTCTGCATTTTTTATTGAACTATTTTCGCCCTTACCAAGAACATTGCCTTCAATAGATACCTCAACCGTATAAGATTTCATATGGTCAGGACCTGTAGTTTCTTTGACGGTATACTTAGGAATCATTCCTTGTTGGTTTAGCTGAGACCATTCTTGTAAAGCTCCCTTAGGATTGATCCGTTTAATCGCTTCACTCACATCTTTCAGCTCATGCTTAAACTGACCTAATATCCAATTTTCCACTGTATCCAGATTGGAGTCCAAATAGATCGCCGCAATCAAAGCTTCAAAGGTATCTTCAAGCATACTGGAAGAAGGCTCTCCAAAGTTTTTCCTATAAACATCGCTCAATTTTATATGTGTATCTATTTTGAGCTCTAGTGCCTTTTTATATAGGGAATTTCCTCTAACAATTGCTGTTCGCATAATGTTCAGTGTGCCTTCATCCGCCTCTTTGTAATACCTATATAAATATTTCGAAATACACCCAGATAATATACTATCTCCTAAGAATTCAAACCTTTGATAATCAGAGGCAAACGACTTTTGGCTAGGGTGAGATAGGGCTATTTCTAATAGCTTTTTGTCCTTGAAAGTATAATTTATAATGGATTCTAAACTCATATTTAGCATAAAACTTGAAGAAAATAATTTTACGACTTGCGACTTTTTTTAGAGAAACATAACCCTATATAAGTAATTAATATTATATCACAAGTTAAGTTAAACATTTAATTTCATTTACACATTGGCTAAGCAAAAAAAACAAGACAACAAACCCAATAAGATATTCGTTCTAGATACAAACGTATTGTTACATGATCCTCAGTGCTTGCACAAATTTGAAGATAATACCATCGCAATACCGGTCGAGGTACTCGAGGAATTAGATAAAAAGAAATCGGCTCCAGGTGAACTCGGATTTTCTGCACGAAAAATTCATAGGGACTTAAGGTTACTTTTCGATAACGATCTAGAAGATGATGCGAAACTAAAGGAAGCGTTTCGTTCCGCTTTGTCCTGTACTTTGCCAACAGGTGGTCAATTAATTGTCGTGATTAATGATTTTTTAATCAACACACAAGAAGGCGAGAGTTTGAATCGCTTAAGAGCGACTTTATTTGATTTAGATAAGATGGACAGTCGCATCTTGGCATCGGTCTTTTTCCTCAAAGAAATCTGTGATGATCAACGTGTAGTTTTGGTAACCAAGGATGCGAATATGGCATTAAAGGGTATTTCTCTAGGCTTAGAAGTCCAAGATTATATGAACGATAAGATTTCAAATAAACAGATGCCTTCTGGATTAAATGAAATTATTTTATCTAAAGAAAATTACGACCTCTTTATTGAAGAGCATGGGGTGGATCTACCTCCTGAAGATACTAAAGATCTATACATCAATGAATATGTATACCTCCGCCATGAATCAAACTTAGAAATCGCACGCTATCATGGAGATGGTCAGCTAGAGGCATTGATTATCGGGGATTCTATGGGAATTAAAATCCCTAAAGGTATAAGACTTCAGCCACTGAATCTTGAGCAACGTATGTTGATGGATGCATTGCTCGATGAAGATATTAAATTAATTACCTGTAGAGGAAAAGC
>JAQCDT010000199.1 GCA_027620575.1 Verrucomicrobiota bacterium | reverse complement strand
AATTCTTTTTTTGAAATTGTCGGTACCGATATACAATCGACACAATTTGCCAATGAACTGAGTGATTATGTCGCAGAATCCATATTAAAGGAATTTGCTGAAGACGATTATTTGCCAACTCGAAAAATCTTAGTGCAATTATTCAATAAGGACACTGCTTTTAGTGAAGGTGAATCATATAAGTTAAATATTTCGGACTTAGGGTTTGTTACGCTCAATGTAGCGTGGGATGAATCTTTGAGTCTGCCAAAAATGATTGAGGCTTTAGTGGTCTCCTTTCTGCAGTCTTTGGGCTATGCTAATTATGGACATCTGTTTTTAGATGAATGTCCTTCGAAAGCTTGGCTATTGAAAGGATTGTCGCAAAATATTTATCTCTCATTGAGACCTAGTGTCAGTCGTCTGTTTTATGAAAAGGCCATTCTTGATGGTTTTGACCCTAATCATTTAAAGGCAAAATTGTCAGATATGAGCGTTCCCTCTGAAGCTCAATCCTTTGCACTTTACCGACTTATTAACAGCTATCCTATATCACGTGAAGATCGTCTAAAGATATATAAGCAAAGTTTGCTAGGCAAAGATAGCTCGCAACTTATATTGAGTGCTTTTGGTTTGGAAACTGTTGAATCTTTGAGGAGTACTTTAAGTAGCTTTTTAAATACTCAATTAAAAAATAATTCAGCTCAATTTGAAAGTTTAGCATCTTCAAAAAATTGGTTGGAGGTCTTGGGAGATTTTTCATCAATAGAAATTAAATCCACAAAAGCAAAAGATAATAGCTTGCATTTACTTTGGGAAAATCGAGCAGATCCAGCGGTCGTTCAATTTATTGAAGCAAGAATTCGCCTGATTTCATTAGCGTTAAATCAGATCAATCCATTATACTATAATGCTGCTCAGTCTTTAGCGCTGACTTATCAGAAAATTTTGGATGGAGTGGAAGAGTGGGAATTACTTTTTTATTTTTCCGATTTTCTTGGCGAATTCGATAAGGCAAATGCAGTCAGTTTAGAAATTACTAGGCAGCTACAATCAGAGCGCCCATAGCTCAATTAACTCATTTAAATTATCGAAGGCTTTTTCTGCACCTGCAATTAATTCATCTTTATTATGTGAGCCAGTGGTTACAGCAAAACAGTTCGCCTTATAATTTAAGGCTGTCTCTACATCCGTTGGAGAATCACCAATAAGAACAATATGGTTATACTCACCGCCTAAAGCTTGGATAACGGATTCGGTAAATTCAACTTGCGGTTTTTCGTACGGATTATCGCCATTGCCTACACACACTTTAATATATTGATCAAAGCCACATTTTTTTGAAACAGCACGGGCATTTCCACCTTGTTTATTCGTGATGATGGCTTGCGGTATACCTTGCTCGTTTAATCGTTTAATTAGCTCCATCGCACCCTCTAAAACTACCATTCCCTCAAACATATATTTTGGAAAGGTTTCTTTAAACAAAATGCGTGCTGCATCAATTGAGTCTTCGGGCAAAAATAAGGATAGGGTATGAGTCAGTGGGCCCCCTAAACTTCTTTTAATATCTAGAGGGCTTGGCTTTGAAAAACCAAAGGATTGGATCACCTCATGATAGCAACGAATAATTGAATCGGTTTGATCGATTAAAGTTCCGTCCATATCCCATAGGACTAAATCGGGGAGTGATGGTTTATTCATTGGAGCTCAATTTATAATCAAAAAGACTTTCTGCTAAAGCATAAATATCGCTGTAGATGAAATCAGATTCTGTGGATTGCTTCAATTCGTTCACCGAATGTGTGCCCGTCGCAACCAAATAGACCGGCATATCCACTGCAACTCCTGTTTCCCAATCAAATGGGGAATCCCCAATCAAACAGCTCTGGAGAAGATCGGCATTTAAAGACTTGAGCATATGCTCAGTGAACTGAGGGCTCGGTTTTCGGAAGGGGGTGTCCTCGGCCCCTAAAATACAATCAAAGTAGTGATCGATTTTTAGATGTTCCACTGTGCTTCGTGCATGCGATCCAATTTTATTTGTGAATACAGCCATTTGCATACCGTCGGCTTTCAAGGCTTCCAAAAATTCAAAAACTCCAGGAAGCACAAATACCTCATCCATCATAATACTTTCAAAGTGCTCTTTGAATAAAGGCAACAAGGTCTCCAACTCGGCATCATCGAAAAGACGCTTCAGAGTCAATCGAATCGATCCACCCACGGCTTTTTTAACCTGAGTAAATGAGCTTTCAGCCAGCCCAAGCTGTCTTTGTACGTGATTGACCGACTTATGTATTGCACTGAATTGGTCAATCAAGGTCCCGTCTAAGTCAAAGAGTATCGTTTTTACCATAATAGTTTGATTCGGGAAAATCAGATAGGCTTCGCTTTACGTTGACAATTACAAATTAGCTTTTTAATCCTTTCATCTTAATTTTATGGTGGATGTAGCTCAGTTGGTTAGAGCATCGGTTTGTGGTACCGAGGGCCGCGGGTTCGAGTCCCGTCTTCCACCCCATTTTCTTTTTTTAATAAAAAAGGCCCTATAGTAATAGGGCCTTTTTGCATAAATAGAAGCGGTTTTTAAAATTTTAGGTTATAACCGATTTCAACGCTTCTTCCCGGA
>JAQCDT010000198.1 GCA_027620575.1 Verrucomicrobiota bacterium | reverse complement strand
AAAAGAAGTTCAACTTTCTGAACTTCAGATCTTCTATATCCACCATCATATGTTTGTTCTATATACATATTAAAATATCCTACACTACCTAGTAGCCCTACCAAATTAATCGAAAATGTATGTGTATTATGTGGAGAAGCCCCCAGTCCTATAGTTATTTCTTCACCTAGATTAGGATATATTTGTTGGTATTTCACCTTGAATGAACTATTTTGATAAGTAATATCACTTCCAAATTGGCCAAACTGTGTGAACACACCTTCCGTATTTCCCCAGTTCATAGATAACGTTATTTCGTGATTAGCTGGGTTTACACTCGCCGTAAAAGTTGGAGAACTATATCTCGGGTATCTGCTAATTGTTTTTTCACTAAAAGGCGTAGAAAGTGATGACCTTTGGGGCGGATCATTAAATGGTGGATCATTAAATATTGTGAATGCTGAAATATAATATGTTGTACTTGATTTTAAATTGTTTATTGTAATATCAGTGTTGGACATAGTTGTTTCTATATAACCTTCATCTTCATTATTATTAATATTTTCGGTCAGAGACACTGCGTTTATTCTTGACCTATTGCGAGCGTAAATGATTAGCGTCTTTGTCGTTGTATCATTAGCATAGTCATTGTATTTCAAATCGCTAACCCTTACCGTGATGCTGTTATATGTTTTTCTTATTTTTTGCAAGGATGGTGTATCCGGTGTTAGTTTATTATTTGTTGTAATTTTTATAGAATCACTTAAAATTTTGCTTTGGGAAAATAATGGCCCATATACTATAGCAACAGAAATTTCGTATTGTGTATTAGAATCTAGTGATGGTATGGTTATGACCTGTTCAGTTGTATCATTATTATCCAATTCAATGTATCCTCTATTTTCATCACCAACACGTTCTAGATTTTGCGAATTAGGAGTTTTTGTCGTAAATCGAGTAGTAGTCGCAAGATTATTAAAAACAGAATCACGTTCGTGTTCATAATCTGATCTTTTATATAAAATCCGCGACTTTGAACTGGGATAGTCATTATAAATCAAGTTTTTAACCCTTACTGTGATGCTGTCATGATTTTTATCTGTTTCTTCCACAGATGGTCTTTCAGGCTGTATCAAGTTACCTGAAACATCTACTTCCGGTGCTTCCGGTGCTTCCTGTTGAACTTCTAGAGTTACTTTCGTTTCATCAACAGGGGCACATGTATTATAACTATCTAATTTCATAGATTTTAATTGTCTCCGGGGGCCACCTTCTGAATCTTCAATCATTTCCTCTGGATAAAAGTTAAAATACTTATCATCTGGTCCGTCAGTCAATTGATAACAATTATCAGAGTGTTCTACTTTCGCGAATCCGGGCGTATTATTAGCATCTACTAAAGGGTCAAAACAAACTACCTTATTATTAGTGTTGCATGAAGTACCACTATATTCGTACAAATTACCCCTTAATTTACACATTTCTTCTGATGTATAGTTTGCGTAGCTAGGTAATGTGTAACAATTAGATGTTGATGCGTTTAATAGAAAAAAGTTTCTGCAATGACAAGAATTACCAAAGTTTTTATAATATGGTCCATCTCTCATATCATCCTTGCATGCGTCTGCACATGAAGTATCTTTGTCTGGACAATCGTCGGTTTCCCTAAAAGCATAGGAACTTCGAAAAACGTAGGTTCCCGACCTATCAGTAGTATCGAGAACATCACATCTTTTATGGCATTCTGAATCGCTTTCAATATAATCCGAATTATTTCGTATGTACTTGACGCTAGTGTCCGTATTTTTATAATATAATGTCTTTCCTTGTGCTGTTTTACAATTACCATTATCAATTTCAACATATTGGTCAGGTATGACCACTGGTTCCGGACAATACGCATCATATTCTTCTGGATTAAGTGCTGGTGTACTGCAAGAACCGTCTAAATTATAATCTAAATGAATTTGTTTCCCATCACTATCTGCAAGTATATTGTTGAATTCAAGTCCATTAAGATTATCTTCAATCCTCCATTTTTTATTTATATCGTTTGAACAAACAATTTCATTACCTTCTTTTTTTAAAAATGGATGATCGTCACCTATGGTTATATCATTAAAAGAACAACGTTCATACCTATCTTTTAAATCATCCTCTATTTTCCATTCTGTTCCGTCTTTGTATTTTCTTACACAATCACCATCATTTTCATTGTAGTTATTCTTGGTTTCATATTTTTTCCATTTTCCTCCATTGACTATTTTCCATTTATATGCTGTGTTTTCGGGACATGGATTATATGTATGGCATTTGTCGAAACAAATACCCGCCACATTATTTACACTTTCTTTCGAGCACCAACCAGATTTACAACTAATCACATCGCAACTTTTGGGATTACACGTGCTTGTTATACAACCTGTTGGTGCTTTACAACCACCTTCGCCGTCTTGCTCTTTTTGTTGAACTGTGAATCCAGTTCCACTGTAACAGTCCACATCAATATTTTTGCATTGTTCAACTGATTTTTCACATTGTCCTACACCCCATTTATAGTCTTGTTTATCGTTAAATGTCGATTGTGCACATTTGTGATTAAGAACGTCATCAAATGTGTCAAATGTGAAATGTTCTTTGGTTTTTCTAGAAACTATAGTC